>NZ_JBEOXS010000007.1:0-195455 GCF_040296705.1 Streptomyces sp. NPDC002055 | reverse complement strand
GGGGGTTCCGGAACGTATATTTACGGCCCTGGGGGCCACAAATACACGGAAGTTTCCGGAACCCCCCACCCCTGCGCCCCCACCCCCTTGCGTACGGACCACCGGCCCGTCGTGGCGCGCCGCCGTCCTTGCCCGGCCCTGCGGGCCCCGCTGCCGTCATGTCCGGACCAGGCCGGTGGCAGCGCTCCGTCGCGTTCATCTCGCTCCGTGGCACCGCGCCCTGCAGCGTCGTCGCCTCCTCGCAGCCCTCTGGTCCCATGGATCGGGTTCAACTGGTCCTGCGGGGTGGCTTCTTCGCGTGCACTGGGGGCAGTGCTGCGACCCTCCGTGCGGGGCGAGTGGGGATGTTCCTGGGGCGCTACGGCGGTTGCGGGGGTGGTTCGGCCAGGTCTCCGAGGCGGATCGGTTGGGCGATCGGGCGGCGGTCCGACGGGGGGAGGCCCGCGAGGTCGGCGGTGTTGCGGCCGCAGATCCGGCCCTGACAGGGGCCGAGGCCGGCGCGGCTGGTGAGTTTCAGGACGCGCATGCCGTCGGCGCCGCGGTCCCGGAGTGCGGTCCGCAGGTCGCCGTAACCGACCTCCTCGCAGCGGCAGATGAGGGTGTCGTCGGTGAGCCAGCCGCGCCAGCCCGGGCGGACCGGGTGGGCCGCGGCGAGCGCGGTGGCGAACCGGCGGCCCGACCGGACGCGGGCCGCCGCGCGCGGTGTGCTCGCGCCGATGGCGGCCGCGCCCGCCACGGTGCCCTCGGCCGCCGCGAGGTCCGCGCCGCCGATGCCGGTGATCTCGCCCGCCGCGTACACCCCGGGCACCGAGGTGGCCTGGCGGGCGTCGACCGCGACGACCGGGTGGCCGTCCGGGCCGGGGTGCAGGGAGCAGCCCGCGGCGACGGCCAGTTCGAGCTGCGGGGTGAAGCCGAAGCCGACGCAGACGGCGTCCACTCCGTCGATGCGCCGGAGGGCGCGGATGTTCCAGTCCCGGTCCAGGCGGGCCACGGTCACCGCCTCGACGCGGTCCGCGCCGTGCGCCGCGACCACCGCGGTGCGGTGGCGGTACGGGACGTTCCGGCGGGCCAGCCGGGCGGTGTACGCGGCGAGTTCGGGGAGTTTTGCGCAGCCGTCCCGGAGTGCGGTGACGGGCCGGCGCAGCCAGCGGGCGGGCGTGCCCGCCTCGTACACGCCGAGCACCTCGGCGCCCGCGTCCAGCAGGGCGGACGCGACGGGGAGCAGGAACGGGCCGGTGCCGGAGAGGACCACCCGGCGGCCCACCGCGAGACCCTGTCCCTTGGCCAGTGCCTGGGCGGCGCCCGCCGTGCAGACGCCGGGCAGGTCCCAGCCGGGGAAGGGCAGCGCCCGGTCGTACGCGCCGGGGCAGAGGATCAGCGACCGGGCGTCCAGGGTGTCCACCGGCCGTGAGGCGTCGGCGGGTCCCTGCTGGGTGTGGATGCGGTGGGTGCCGTCCGGGCCCGGTTCGACGGCCCAGACGGACGTGTGCGGGCGGTGGTCGATCCGGGGGTGGGCGAGCACCGCCCGGGCGGGCGCGGCGGGTGTTTCGGTGGGCGCCTTTCGGTGGAACTGGCCGCCGGGGCGTGCGCCGTTGTCGAGCAGCACGACGTCCGCGGCGGCGCCGGCGGCGAGGGCCGCCGCCATTCCGGCGGGCCCGGCGCCCACGATGACCACGGCGTTCATGACGCGGTGCCGATGGTGTCGCCGTCGGCCGCCTCGCGGAGGCAGGCGCGGACGTCCGGCAGGCCGTTGACCGTCACCAGGCAGTCGTGGCAGACCCCGATCCCGCAGAAGACGCCGCGCGGCCGGCGGCCGGTCCGGGTGGTGCGCCAGGAGGTGCGGCCCGCGGCCAGGAGCACCGCCGCCACGGTCTGTCCCGGCCGGAAGCCGCGCGGCTCCCCGTCGACGGTCACTGTGGGCACGGCGGTTCCTCCAGTCCCGGACGGTCCACCCGGAACGGCTCCGGGTCCAGATGCGGCCGCTCCCCGGCGTACAGCTCGGCGAGCAGTTCGCCGGTGGCCGCGGCCAGGCCGATGCCCGCGCCCTCGTGGCCGGTCGCGTGCCACAGCCCCGGCCGCCGCGGGTCCTCGCCGATGACCGGCAGATGGTCCGGGGTGTACGGGCGGAAGCCGCCGTAGGCGCGCATCACCGGGACGTTCCGCAGGCCGGGGAAGAGGACGGCCGCCCGGCGGGCCAGGCGGCGCAGGACGTCGATCCGCACGGTGTCGTCGAAGCCGGCGCGCTGCCGGCTCGACCCGATGAGGACGGTGCCCGCCCGGGTCGACTCCACCACGGTCGAGGTCCTCAGGTCGGCGTCGTCGCTGCCGACCGCGCCGACGTACCCGGCGTCGTACACCTTGTGCCGGACGGTGCCGGGTGGCAGCGGGGCGGTGACCAGGATCACGCCGCGCCGCGGCAGGACGGGCAGCGGGGCGCCGGCCGCGGCGGCGAAGGTCGCGGTCCACGGGCCGCAGGCGCTCACCACCGCGCCGCAGGGGATCGTGCCGGCGCGGGTGACCAGGCCGGTGACCCGGTCGCCGGTCCGGTCGACGCCGACCGCTTCGACGCCGGTCCGGACCTCCCCGCCTCGGGCGCGGACCGCGGCGAGCAGTGCGGTGGCGGCCAGCACCGGCTGGAGCTGGGCGTCCTCCGGGTAGAACACCGCGCCGCGCACCTCCGGAGTCAGGCCCGGTTCGCGGTCCGCGGCCTCGGCCGGGGTGAGTGCCCGGGCGGTGACGCCGGCGGCGCGCTGGGCCGCGGCGAACTCCGTGAGGGCGCCGGCCTCCTCCGGCCCGGTGGCGACGACCAGCCCGCCCTTGGGCTCGTACTCGCAGGCGGCGCCCGGGCCCAGTTCGTCCGCGAGGGCGGCGAGCAGCCGCGGCCAGCGGCGCAGGGAGGCCTGGGCGAGGGCGAGTTCGGGGCCCGGCGGCTTGTCGGAGACGAGGAGGTTGCCCTCGCCGCACGCGGTGGTGCCGGAGGCGAGCGGACCGCGGTCCAGGACGGCGACCCGTAAGCCGCGGCGCGTCAGGGCCTCGGCGCAGGCCGCGCCGGTGATGCCGCTGCCGACGACGATCACGTCGGGGTGTTTCCGGAGGACGAGCATGCACCGCACCGCCGTTCTCTAGAAAGAACGGCAGTGACGTTAGTGCGGCGCCGTGGAGCGGTCAATGCCCTCGGGGTACTCGATCAGCAGCACCGAGGACACCGGCGTGTCGCCCGCCGCCTCGTAGATGTGCGGACGCGCCCCGGGCAGGCAGACGTAGTCGCCGGGCCCCAGCTCGTACGGGTCCTCCGGCGGGCCGACCCGCAGCACCCCCGCGGTGACCACCACGTGCTCCACGCCGGGATGACCCTCGGAGTGCTGCCGGGCCCCGGGGCGCACCCGCTGGTCGTAGACCTCCAGCACCCCGCCCCGGGGTTCGATCCGGCGCAGGATCCGCAGGTCCACGGCCTCGCTGCTCAGCACTTCGAGCCCGGCGGAGCGGACGAGCAGCACGTCCGGTTCGGTGCGCTCGGTCAGGAGATCGGAGACGGGCACCTTGAGAGCGTTCGACAAACTGAACACTGTCTGGATCGTGGGGTTGCCGAGCCCCGCCTCCAGCTGGGACAGCGCGCTCTTGGCCACGCCCGACCTGCGGGCGACCTCGGACAGCGACAGCCCCCGCTCCGTGCGCAGGGCACGGAGGTTCGCCCCCAGCATCCGCCCCGCCCGCCCCTGCTCCCCGGCCACGGCTCCTCCTCGGTCGGCGGCCGCCACTGTATCCGGGGCATTTCTGGCCAGAGGTGGTGGGCGGATGGTGGAGTGGCCTTATGAGCACCTCGGACAGGAACACCACGGCGGGGGACATCGCGGCGGGAGACGCCATGGGCGGGGGCATCGCCGCCGAGAGCCACGAGCAGCGGGCGGCGCGGCGGGAGCGGGCCGTACGGGCCGCCGTCGAGCAGGGCCTGATCGGGACGGAGGAGCCGGTCGTCGGACTGCTGGACGTGGCCGGCATCCGGGAGTCCGCCGCCGCGCTGCGGGCGGCGTTCGACGAGGTCACGGCCCCCGGCACGCCCGTACTGCACGCCTTCGCGGTGAAGGCCGCGCCCCTGGTGCCGGTGCTGCGGCTGCTCGCCGAGGAGGGGGTGGGCTGCGAGGTGGCCAGCCCCGGGGAACTGGCGCTCTCCCGCGCGGCCGGGGTGCCCGTCGGCGACACCGTGCTGGACTCCCCCGCCAAGACGCCCGCCGAGCTGCGCGAGGCGCTGGAGCTGGGCATCGCCCTCAACGCCGACAACCCCCAGGAGCTGGCCCGGATCGACGCGGCGGTCGCCTCCGCGCCGAGCCGCTCACCGCTCGGACTGCGGGTCAATCCGCAGGTCGGTGGCGGTTCCATCGGTGCGCTGAGCACCGCCACCGCCACCTCCAAGTTCGGGGTCGCCCTGCGCGACGAGGGGGCTCGCGACTGGGTGCTGCGCGCCTACGCGGAGCGGCCGTGGCTGACCCGGCTGCACGCCCACACCGGCTCCCAGGGCGTCCCTCTGGAGCTCATGGCGGAGGGCGTACGGGCCACGTACGAGCTGGCCGAGGAGATCAACGCGGCGGCCGGCCGAAGGCAGGTCGACACCCTGGACATCGGCGGCGGCCTCCCGGTCAACTTCGGCTCCGACGAGACGACCCCCACCTTCCGGGACTACGCGCAGGTGCTGCGGGACACCGTCCCCGGGCTGCTCGACGGCCGGTACGGGCTGGTCACCGAGTTCGGCCGGTCGCTGCTGGCCAAGAACGGCCTGGTGCTGGCGCGGGTGGAGTACACCAAGAGCGCGGGTGGACGCCCCATCGCGGTCACCCACGCCGGGGCCCAGCTGGCCACCCGCACGGTCTTCGTCCCCGATGCCTGGCCGCTCCGGGTGGAGGCGTACGACGCGCAGGGCCGGCCCAGGACCGGACCGGCCGTCGCCCAGGACGTCGCCGGGCCCTGCTGCTTCGCGGGCGACCTGGTGGCCGAGAACCGCCCCCTGCCGGCGGTCGAGGCCGGTGACCTCGTCGCGCTGCTCGACACCGGCGCGTACTACTTCACCAACCACTTCGCCTACAACACGCTGCCGCGCCCGGCGGTGCACGGCTTCACCGGCGGGCCCGCGGAACCGGTGCGCTTCGCGATGGCGCGGCCCCAGCAGACGGTGGAGGAGCTGGTCGCGGAGAGCGGGGGCGGCTTCCGGGACGCCTTCACGGGGGCGTGACGGCGGAGGTGTGACGGCGGAGGTGTGACGGCGGGGCTGTGACGGCGGCGGTCCGACGGCCGGGGGCGTGACCGGACGGTCCTCCGGCGGGGCGGGACGGGCCGGCCGATACGTCCGACGCCCCCACCCCGGCGCATCCCGACGCCCACACCCCGGCGGGCGCTCCTCAAGCCACGAACAGCCGCTCAGTCCACGAACAACCCACGCGCCGCGGCCCGTGCGTCGAACTCCTCCAGGCTCGCCTGCGCGTCCGGCAGCGCGTCGCACATCGCCTCCAGCAGGACCCGACCCAGCAGCATCGGCGCGCAGGCCGTGTCGAAGGCGAGCCCGGTGCCGACGGCCGCGGGCAGCAGCAGATCGGTGTGCCCGGCCACCGGGGCGAAGGCGCTGTCGGCCACGGTGACCACGGTCAGGCCCGACTCCCGGGCGTGCTCCAACGCGTCCACGACCTCCCGCGGGTGACGTGGCAGCGCGAAGCAGAGCAGGGCGTTCGCCCCCGCCCGCGCCGCGGCGTCGATCCGGTCGGCGAGCATCGTGCCGCCCTCGTCGAGCAGCCGGACGTCCGGGTGCACCTTGGCGGCGAAGTAGGCGAAGCCGCGGGCCTGCGCGGAGGCCGCCCGCAGGCCGAGGACCGGCAGCGGACGGGATCCGGCCAGCAGCCGTCCCGCGCGCTCCACCGGCGCGGGGTCGGCGAGCAGCGCCGCGAGGTGCCGCAGATTGCCGATCTCGGCCTGGACCGCCTGCTGGTACTCGTTGAGCGCCGCCGCCTCCGCCTCCGGCCGCTCCGCGGGGGCGACCTCGCGCAGGTGCCGGCGGAGCGCCGGGTAGCCGTCGAAGCCCAGGGCGACCGCGAACCGGGTCACCGACGGCTGGCTGACCCCGGCGAGTTCGGCCAGCTCGACGCTGGACAGGAAGGGGACGTCCGCGGCCCGCCGCACCATGCAGTGGGCGATGCGCCGCTGAGTGGGCGTCAGCCGGTGCCCCTCGAAGAGCTGTTGCAGCCGGGCGGCCGCGCCCTCCGTGCCGCCGCTGTCCGCGTCGCTCATCCGGTCCTCCTGTCCGTCGTGCGGCGAGCTCCGCCCGCGGTCCGGTGGGCGAGCGGGGATCCGGCCGCGTCCCGTCGGCGCCCGGGCCCCGGACCGGGAGGCGCCGTGGCCGTCCCGAGCCGGCAGGCCCCGTGACCGTCCGGCCCGGAGACCGCGGCGGCGGCAACTATTCAGCCACCATGAGCTCTGCATGACCATATACAGGCAGCCCCGGTCGACGCACCCTTCCGCGACGTCGGCCGGCCTGCCCGGAAGGACGGCCGACCCGAAAGGACGGGCTCAGAGCGGCGGCAGCAGGCGCTTCTGCGGCTTGCCCATGGCGTTGCGGGGCAGCGCCTCCAGGAAGACCACCCGGCGCGGGCGCTTGTGGGCCGACAGATGCCCCGCCACGAAGTTGATCAGCTCGTCCTCGCCGGTCCCGTCGGCCACGACATAGGCCACGATCTGCTGCCCCAGGTCGTCGTGCGGGACGCCGACGACGGCCGCCTCCCGGACCGCGGGGTGGTCCAGCAGGGCGTTCTCCACCTCGCCCGCGCCGACCCGGTAGCCGCCGGACTTGATCAGATCGGTGGAGGCGCGGCCCACGATGCGGTGGGTGCCGTCGGGCTCGACGGCGGCGATGTCGCCGGTGCGGAACCAGCCGTCGTCGGTGAAGGACGCGGCGGTCGCCTCGGGCCGGCCGAGGTAGCCGCTGAACAGGGTCGGACCGGTGAGCTGGAGCTCCCCGATCCCGCCCCCCTCCTCGGCGACGACCCGGGTCGCGATGCCGGGCAGCGGGGTGCCGACACAGCCGGGCCGGCGGTCCCCGTCGGCCCGCGCGCTGACGGTGATCAGCGTCTCGGTCATGCCGTACCGCTCGACCGGCCGATGCCCGGTCAGCTCCGCCAGGTCGCGGAAGACGGGGGCGGGCAGCGCCGCGCTGCCCGACACCAGCAGCCGGGCGCCGCTCAGCGCCCGCGCGGCCGTGGCGTCCCCGGCGACCCGCCCCCACACCGTGGGGACGCCGAAGTACAGGGAACCGCCCGCCGCCGCGTACGCCCCGGGCGTCGGCCGGCCGGTGTGGACCAGGCGGCTGCCGACCCGCAACGCCCCCAGCACCCCCAGCACCAGGCCGTGCACATGGAACAGCGGCAGCCCGTGGACCAGGGTGTCGCCGGGCGTCCACGCCCACGCCTCGGCCAGGGCGTCCAGATCGGCGGCGACGGCCCCACGCGGGATCAGCGCGCCCTTGGGGGCGCCGGTCGTGCCGGAGGTGTAGAGGATCAGCGCGGTGGTGTCCGGCGCGGGCTCGACCTTGTTCCAGTCGGCCCGCTCCCGGACGTCCACCGGGACGCCCTCCACGCCGTCCGCGCCGTCGCCCCCGAGCAGCAGTTCGGCGCCCGAGTCCCGCAGGATGTGGCTCCGTTCGGCGGGCCCGGCGTCGGGCGGCAGCGGGACGACCGGAACCCCGGCCAGCAGCCCGCCGACCACGGCCACCACGGTCTCCAGCGAGGCATCGGCCCGTACGGCGACGGCCGAGGCCCCCGCGATCCGTCCGGCGACCGCGCCGGCCGCTCCCACCAGCTCCTCCCGGGAGGCGGCGCGCCCGGCGACGGTGAGCGCGTCGGGACGGTCGGCGCCGTACGGCCCGGCCAGGGAGGGCAGCAGAACTCCGGTCACGGATGCGCTCCTTCACCCCGGGGACTCCCCCGGTTCGGATGGGGGCAAGGCCCCGTTGCGGTCACCGTGACCGTAGCGCGCGGGGCGCGGCGGCCCGGAGCCGGGGAACCGTGACGCCGGGAGCCGCACGTGCCGGAAAACCCCTGCGGCCCCGGCCGGAGCCGGGGCCGCAGAGGGGAAGCGGATGAGCGGGGACCGCCGCACCCCGGCCGGGAGGCCGGGGGCGGGACGACGGCGGTCCCCGCCGGGGACGCGGGCCGGGTCGGGCCGGTCTGCCACGTCCGGGCGCCAGGGAGGTCCGGGAGCCGCTCCGGAGGTCCTGGGCGCCGCCTGTGGTGGCCGGTGTCGTCCTTGCCGACATCCCCTACGGTGCCGCATCCGTGTTAAGTCCGTGCTGCGTGCGCGTGACGCATACGTACCTCTTACGCGACGGCCCGCCCCGGGAGGGTCATTTGGCGTCCTTCGCCAGGAACGCGAGCAGGTCCTGCCGGCTCACCACGCCCTTCGGCTTGCCCTCCACCAGCACGACCGCGGCGTCGGCCCGCTCCAGGACCGACATCAGGTCGGCGACCTGCTCGCCCGAGCCGACCTGCGGCAGCGGCGGGCTCATGTGCTTCTCCAGCGGGTCGGTGAGCGACGCGCGCTGGGCGAAGAGGGCGTCCAGCAGCTCCCGCTCCACCACCGAGCCGATGACCTCGGCCGCCATCACATCGGGGTGACCCGCGCCGGGCTTCACGATCGGCATCTGCGAGACGCCGTACTCGCGCAGCACGTCGATGGCCTCGCCGACCGTCTCGTCCGGGTGCATGTGGACGAGCGAGGGCAGGGCGCCCTCCTTGTACGCCAGGACGTCGGCGACGCGGGCGCTGGTCCCGGCCTCCTCCAGGAAGCCGTAGTCCGCCATCCACTCGTCGTTGAAGATCTTGCTGAGGTAGCCGCGGCCGCTGTCCGGCAGCAGCACGACCACCACGTCGTCCGGGCCGAGGCCCTCGGCGACCTTCAGCGCGCCGACGACCGCCATCCCGCAGGAGCCGCCGACCAGCAGGCCCTCCTCCTTGGCGAGCCGGCGGGTCATCTGGAAGGCGTCCTTGTCGGAGACGGCGACGATCTCGTCGGTCACCTTCGGGTCGTACGCGGTGGGCCAGAAGTCCTCACCGACGCCCTCGATCAGGTACGGCCGGCCGGAGCCGCCGGAGTACACCGAGCCCTCCGGGTCCGCGCCGACGATCCGCACCCGGCCCTCGGAGATCTCCTTGAGGTACCGGCCGGTGCCGCTGATCGTGCCCCCGGTACCGACGCCCGCGACGAAGTGCGTGATCTTCCCCGCCGTCTGCTCCCACAGCTCCGGGCCGGTGGTCTCGTAGTGCGACCGCGGGTTGTTCGGGTTGCTGTACTGGTCGGGCTTCCAGGCGCCGGGCGTCTCCCGGACGAGCCGGTCCGAGACGTTGTAGTACGAGTCGGGGTGCTCGGGGTCGACGGCGGTCGGGCAGACCACGACCTCCGCGCCGTACGCCCGCAGCACATTGATCTTGTCGGTGGACACCTTGTCCGGGCAGACGAAGATGCACTTGTAGCCCTTGCGCTGGGCCACGATCGCCAGGCCCACCCCGGTGTTGCCGGAGGTGGGCTCCACGATGGTGCCGCCGGGCTGCAGCGCGCCGGACTCCTCGGCCGCCTCGATCATCCGGACGGCGATACGGTCCTTCACGGACCCGCCCGGGTTGAAGTATTCGACCTTGGCCAGGACGGTCGCCTGGATGCCCTCGGTCACGTTGTTGAGCCGCACCAGCGGGGTGTTGCCGACGAGCTCAATCATCGAATCGTGATACTGCACGACGTTCTCCAAGTCAGGCGGGGTCTCCGCGGTCAGGCGGGCAGCCGCTCTCGCGGGCCCGTGCCTGCCCAGCCTATTCCGCCCGGGCCCGCCGTACGGAGGCGTTGCGGGACCGGCCCCACGGGGCACCTAACCAGTGGCACGGTCGGACAGCGGGAGGCGGGCCGGACACATGTCGATGTCGAGGGCGAGGGTGGCGCGGCGGATCGCGGCGGCGGCGGCATACGGCGGCGGGGGGATCGGACTGCTGGGCGGCGCCACGGTCGGGCTGCTGATGACCGAGGTGCAGCTGGCGCGACGGGTGGTGGGCGGCTCGGGCGACCTCCCGCCGAACGCGGACGGCCGCTACGGGACGGCCTTCGCCCGGCAGGCCGGCCGACGGCCGCTGCGGCTCGCCCTGGCCGGTGACTCCACCGCTGCCGGACAGGGCGTGCACCGCCCGCGGCAGACACCGGGCGCGCTGCTCGCCTCGGGGCTGGCGGCGGTCGCCGAGTGCCCGGTGGACCTGCGGACCGTGGCGCTGCCCGGCGCCCAGTCCGACGACCTGGAACGGCAGGTCACGCTGCTGCTCACGGACAGCAGCCTGGTGCCCGACGTCTGCGTGATCATGATCGGGGCGAACGACGTCACCCACCGCATGCCGCCCGCCCGCTCGGTGCGGCTGCTCGCGGACGCGGTGCGCCGGCTCCGGGAGAAGAACTGCCAGGTGGTCGTCGGCACCTGCCCCGACCTGGGCACCATCGAGCCGGTCTACCAGCCGCTGCGCTGGGTGGCCCGCCGGATGAGCCGGCAGCTGGCCGCGGCCCAGACCATCGGCGCGGTCGAACAGGGCGGCCGGACGGTCTCCCTCGGCGATCTCCTCGGCCCGGAGTTCGAGGCGAACCCGCGGGAGCTGTTCGGCCCGGACAACTACCACCCGTCGGCCGAGGGCTACGCCACCGCCGCGATGGCCTTGCTGCCGACGCTCTGCGCGGTGCTGGGGCTGTGGCCCGCGGAGGAGGACCGGCCGGACACCTCGCGGCACGAGGGCATCCTGCCGGTCGCGGAGGCCGCGGCGCAGGCGGCCGCGGAGGGCGGCACCGAGGTCGCGGCGGCCGCGCCGGTCGGCATCCGGGGTCCCTGGGTGCTGCTCAAGCGCCGCCGCCGGCGGCGTCTCCCGCCGAGCGACCTGCCGGGCGCGGCCCGGGCGAAGGTGCGGGGACCGGACTCCACCGTGCACGGCCCGGACTGACCCGGCGGGCCGGGCGGATGCCTGGGCGGCGCCCCCGGGAGCACGGACGCGGCCTCGCTCCCCGCGTCGCTCCCCCGTTCCGCTCGGTGCGGCACCCCGTCCCGTTCCGCCCCGGTGGGCGGAACGGGGCGCCGACCGGTCGGCGATCCGGACGCGCCGGCCGGCGGAAAGCGTGCCGGCCACCGGCGGAAACGGGCGCCCGCGACCGGCGGTCCGGGCCGCCGACCGGGGCCGACGGCAGGGCGTGGCCCGCCGCCCGCACGCCCCCGGCCCGGCCGGTTGGCGGCTCCGGGCCGCGGGTACACCCCGGTCGGCGGCGCCGGGGCTCCCGCACTCCCACCGCGACACACCTGAGCGGGCGCTTAGAAAAGAGGCCCGCGTCACAGCACCCAAGCCGTGACCTCGGCAGTACGTGCGGGTAACTTCCCACACAGTTCTGCCTTTCCGCCCGCCGTGGCCCGGTCGCGCCCCCGACGAGGCGCCGCGCGCGCCACCTCATTCCCTCTGGAGCCGTGATGCCCGAAGCCGTGATCGTCTCAGCAGCCCGCACACCGATCGGACGCGCCTTCAAGGGCTCCCTCAAGGACGTCCGCCCGGACGACCTGACCGCCGGGATCATCGAGGCCGCGCTCGCCAAGGTCCCCGAGCTGGACCCGCGCGACATCGACGACCTGATGCTCGGCTGCGGCCTCCCCGGCGGCGAGCAGGGCCACAACCTGGGCCGGATCGTCGCCGTCCAGCTGGGCATGGACCACCTGCCGGGCTGCACCATCACCCGCTACTGTTCCTCCTCGCTCCAGACCTCCCGGATGGCGCTGCACGCCATCAAGGCCGGTGAGGGCGACGTCTTCATCTCGGCCGGTGTCGAGACCGTCTCGCGCAGCATCAAGGGCAGCTCCGACGGCCTGCCGGACACCCACAACCCGCTCTTCGCCGACGCCGAGGCCCGCACGGCCGCCCGCGCCGAGCAGGCGGGCACCGACTGGCACGACCCGCGCGAGGACGGCCTGATCCCGGACGCGTACATCGCGATGGGGCAGACCGCCGAGAACCTGGCCCGCCTCAAGGGCGTGACCCGCCAGGACATGGACGAGTTCGGCGTGCGGTCGCAGAACCTCGCCGAGGAAGCCATCAAGAACGGCTTCTGGGAGCGCGAGATCACCCCGGTGACCACCCCCGACGGCACGGTCGTCAGCAAGGACGACGGTCCGCGCGCGGGCGTCACCGTGGAGGGCGTCCAGGGCCTGAAGCCGGTGTTCCGCCCCGACGGCCTGGTCACCGCGGGCAACTGCTGCCCGCTGAACGACGGCGCCGCCGCCCTGGTGATCATGTCCGACACCAAGGCCCGCGAGCTCGGCCTGACCCCGCTGGCCCGCATCGTCTCCACCGGCGTCTCCGGCCTCTCCCCCGAGATCATGGGCTACGGCCCGGTCGAGGCGTCCAAGCAGGCCCTGCGACGGGCCGGGCTGTCCATCGGGGACATCGACCTGGTCGAGATCAACGAGGCGTTCGCCGCGCAGGTCATCCCCTCCTACCGCGACCTGGGCATCGACATCGACAAGCTGAACGTCAACGGCGGCGCCATCGCCGTCGGGCACCCCTTCGGCATGACCGGCGCCCGGATCACCGGCACCCTGATCAACAGCCTGCAGTGGCACGACAAGCAGTTCGGTCTGGAGACCATGTGCGTCGGCGGCGGCCAGGGCATGGCGATGGTCATCGAGCGGCTGAGCTGAGCCCCGACGGCGGCCGGGGGCCGGGGGAACGAGGACCGGCCCCTGCCCGCCGCAGGCCGAGCGGAACGCGACCCGCGGCAGGCCGCCGAGCCGAGCCGCCGCAGAGGGCGGAGGCCACCCGGGGAACCGGGACCGCCCCCGTCCCGCAGCGGAAGCGAAGCGGAACCGGACCCCGGGGAACGCGCCGCCGACCGGCGCCCGACGGCCCGGGATACGGGCGTCCGCACCGGCCACTCGGCCGTGACCGAATCTCCCCCAGGATGTGATGTATGTCCTGGGGGAGCTTCATTTGTGCAGGTCGAACCCTTGCCCGTGGACGGACAAGGCCCAAGGGCCCGACCCTTTCAGGACGTTTTGCACTGCCCGAGGGAGACGGCGCACGACAAGCTGAGGTAGGAATTCGGGGGATCCAGTCGAATCGGGAGTACGTCAGTGAGCGCCATGTCCCTTGCCCTGCTGTTGGCCGCGGTCGCCGCCACGGCTCTGGGCGCAGCGGCCCTGCACACTGCTCGTGGTCTGCGGAAGCAGCTCACCGCCCTGCGCGCGGAGCTCTCCCGACCGGCCGCGGCGGAGTCCGCCGCCGTCCCCGCCGCGCGCGCGGTGCCCGCCGAGGAGATACGGGCGGCCGTGGCCGACGCCCTCGCCGAGGAGCGCGAGCGGGAGCTCGCCGAGGCGCGGGCGTTCTGGGCGGCTCAGGAGGCCCGCGACGCGGCCGACTCGCCCCCGCTGCTGGGCCCGCTGACCGGCCCGGGCGACGACGCCCCGCTGTATCTGCCGCGCCAGACCGACTTCGCCGGGGTGGAGCCGTTCCTCGGCGCCGAGGCACTCGACGCGCTGGACGCCCTGGAGGCGGCCATCGAGGAGCCGGGCGTGCCGGCCGAGGACGTCCCGGAGTCCGCGGAGTCCCCGGAGCTGGCCGCGGCCCGCCGACGGCACCCCTCGCACCCCGCCAACTCCCAGGACACGGGCGGCGGCACCCCGGTGCCGGCCGTCGCGGACCACGAACGCACCGTGACCCGGCTGGAGCAGCTGGCGGAGAACGCCACGCCGCTCACCGACGTCCGCCCCGGCCCGCTCGGCACCCTGGACGTGTACGTCTTCGCGGACGGCACCACGATCTGCATGACGCCGGGCGACCGGGAGACCGCGGAGCAGCTCGCCGCGGCGCTGCGCGCGGGCAACGCGCCGGTGCTGCTGGGCGGTTCCGGCATCTCCGGCGCCTACGCCATGACCTTCGCCTACGGCGAGGAGAGCGTGTTCGTCCTCGCGGACCGCGTCATCGCCTCGCTCTGACGCCCGCGGAAGCGGCCCCCGGGGCCGGCCGCACCGGCGTCGGGCCCAAGAGCCGACCGCCCCGCACCCGGCTCCGGCCCCGTACCGGCACGCGTCAGAGGCCGCAGCGCTCCGCTGCGGCCTCGACCAGTGCGACGGCGTCGGCGAGGTCGGCGCCCCCGGGCGCGGGGGCGGACGGCTGCGCGCCGGACGCGCGCCGGAGTGCCTCCGCCAGATCGTGACCCGCCACCGCCACCTGGTCGGCCACCGCGAACATGCCCACCTCGGGCATCGGCCGGGGCTCCACCCCGGGGGACTCGATGCCGTGGGCCCGCCGGGCCAACTCCCGGGCCAGCGCCATCCCCTCGTCGGCGGCGCCCCGCTGGAGGCGGCTCTGCGGGGCCGACCGCAGCCGGTCGGCCAGACTGTCCACGGCGGCCACCAAGGGCGTCACATCAAGCACGGCGCGAGCCTATGCGCCGCCCCGGGCCTGTTGCCAACGGGCGGACAGTCGGGCACGGTGTCCGGAAGGACCAATCCGGCACACGCAAGTGAACCGGCAATGGACGCGTCCGGAGGCGCTGATGTCCCAAGTCTTCTCCGAAGAGACCCACCGGAACCTGCTCTCCCGTATCCCCCAGTGCACTGGTCGTGAAGTCTCCGACTGGCTGCGCACCGTCGATGACGGCCCCGCTCTCCTCCGCTTCGAGGAAAAGGTCAACTGGCTGCGCGGCGCGCATGAGCTCGCCTACGGCCACGCCAAGGCGATCATCCATGAACACGATCTGAGGCGCGCCGCGCGCAAGCGCGGCTAGGGCCTGCCGTCCGGATCGGTCCGGGCTCGCGGTGATCGGCACCGCTCCCCGAGCCCGACCGGTCCGCACGACAGGGCCAGGACGCGCCCGGGAGCACGGCCCGGCAGCGGCCCGCGCGCACCACCACCCGTCCGAGCAAAGGCCGAAGGCCCGGAGGCACAATGCCTCCGGGCCTTCGCGGTGTCCGTACGGCGCGCGGGGCGCCGGGACCCGTGCGTCAGTCGCCGCGCAGGATCGAGATCAGGCGCAGCAGTTCAAGGTAGATCCACACCAGCGTCAGGGTGAGACCGAACGCCGCGAGCCAGGACTCCTCGCGCGGCGCGCCGTAGGCGATGCCGTCCTCGACCTGCTTGAAGTCCAGCGCCAGGAAGCAGGCGCCCAGGACGACGCCGATGACGCCGAAGAGGATGCCCATGCCGCCGGTGCGGAAGCCGAGACCGTCACCGCCGCCGAAGGCCATGAACAGCAGGTTCACGGCGGTCAGCAGCACGAAGCCGATGGCGGCCGCCATCACGTAGCGGTAGAAGCGCCGGTTCACCCGGATGAGCCGGGTGCGGTAGGCGATCAGCACACCGACGAAGACCGCCAGCGTGCCGAGGACCGCCTGCATCGGGGCACCCTCGAGCTGCGCGTTGATCGCGCCGCTGAGACCGCCGAGGAACAGGCCTTCGAATGCCGCGTACGTCAGGATCAGGACAGGCGAGGCCTTGCGCTTGAACGCCTGGACCAGGCCGAGCACCATCGCGATCAGACCGGCACCGATGGCGAGGCCGAGGCCCTGGCCGGACAGCGCGATCCAGCCCGCGACGGCACCGACGATGACCGTGCCGAGCGTCATGCCCGTCCGCATGACGACGTCGTCCATCGTCATCCGGCCGGCCTGCGGCGGCGCTCCCTGTACGTAGGGGTCGGCCATCTGCGTGTGCTGGTCGGCGGGCTGCGCGTACGGGTTGCCCGCCTGCTGGGCGTACGGGTTGCCGGGCGCCTGCGCGTACGGGTTGCCTGCGTACGGGTTGCCCTGCTGGGCTGCGGCGGGGCCCCCGGCCTGCGGCGGCGCGTTGAAGCCCGCGTAGCCGGTGTCGCGGCTGAACCCTCGTCGCGAGAAGACCGGGTTGCTGCTCCTCATCTCATTCCTCCATGGCCGTCGGGCGCGACCTTGCCCCAAGAGTAATGGGTAAGCAAAGGATGCACTCTAGTACCGGAGGAGGATCTTTGGGAGGAGTCGGGACTCCCTGAGAGGAACCCGGAGCCACGCGTCGCGCCCGGACGGGCACGAAGAGTGCGCCCCAGGGATGGCGAGGTGCCCGGAGCCGGACGTGAACCACACCCCCTCGACCTCACGACACCGCGAGCCGTTGACCATTCGCGCAGAATGACCGAAATGCACCCGCACTTCGACCGGCAACCCCCGGGGTGACCAGGCGGATGCGCCACTCTCCCCAAACTCACCCATACGGGTCATACAGGGAGCTGTCGAATCACGGTCGTCGGGTACCTCCATTCAGGGATCAGGAGGGGGTCGGCGCACCGGACAACCCGCCCGGACCCTGCCGGGCGGCACCCGTGAAGGCCGGGGCTTCGTCCCACGATGAGTCGATCGACTTCACGAGTCGCGCGGGACTGTCATGCGACCGCTACTCGCGGCCCTGCCGGGACATCCGCACACTGCCCCACACGCCGAACCCCACAAACACCGTCGCCAGACCGGCGATCAGACCCCCGTAGGACTCCGGCTTCCAGGACTCGTCTTCCGGGTCGGCCACCCCTTCGGGGTCGTACCGGACGCGCAAGGCGTCACCTCGCTCGATCCCGTCCTCGCAGCCGTGACCCTCCTTGAGGTCCGGCTCTATCGCCTGCCCATGCGGCTTCCGCAAGGTGCACTGGGCGGTCTTGTTGGAATTCTCATTCTTCACCGCCACGACCGTGGCCTCGGCCCAACGGCCGCGCTCCTTCAACGCCGAGTCCTCGCCTGCGCCATGTGACACAAAACCCAGCAGCGCGCCGGTGAAAAATGGCAGCAGGAGCTGCCACGCCAACTTCCGCCGACTGTAGGGGACACGTCGAATCGCGAAGATCGGCACCGCACACGAGGCGAACGGGATGGGGAACCAACCCAGCACAGGAGCCGCGCCCCCGCCGATCCACGAATCCAGCGGGACCGCAGGGGCCGACCATGGGAACACGACCGTGGAGTCCTCGTCACCGCGGGAGTCCTCGTCACCGCGGAGCCCTCGTCACCGAAGCACTCTGCCTGCTGCGGGGCGGCGAACGGCCCACACCCTGACGCTACTTCACCTGGTGACTGGCGCTCTCCCCAGCAGCGCTCCCGCGCCGCATGACGTACGCCCTCCGGGCACGATCGCGCCGCGTGCTCCCATTGCGCTCCCACAACGAGAACTCGCGGCGTCCCCATCCCACCCTTCGCCCTGGTCAGGCCCCGCATCCTGCGAGGTGCCCGGAGCCGGACTCGAACCGGCACGGCCCGAAGGCCAGTGAGGTTTAAGCTCACCGTGTCTGCATTCCACCATCCGGGCGGGCTTCCCGAACCGTCCGAACGTCTTACGGTCCTCCCCAGAGCGCAGCCCGAGCCTATCCGGGCCCGTCCCCCGAACAGCCCTGCGCCAGAACGAGGTTGTCTGATTTTATTGGCAGCTGAGGGGGCGTCAGCAAGGCGCTGGCAGTGGTAGAGACCTTGTCGGGCCGGATGGCCCGGGTCACCGCTTCGGCCGGGATTGACGGAAAATGGCCGCCCCTCTCAGGGGTGCTGTCATCCCCAAGGAGGACCCGGCGACGCCGGGCTACCTCCCAGGACTGCCGACGGAACCGGCGCCGGGGCTGATTACGGAGGGCCCCCTCGGCCAGCACGATGGAGGGGTCCTCAAGAACAGCACCGTCCGACAGGAGCATCCGTGACCACCACCTCTTCCGGCGTACAGACCGCCTCCCGCACCGCGGTGGCCGCCCGCGCCACGGATCTGACCAAGGTCTACGGCGCGGGCGAGACCCAGGTGGTCGCGCTCGACAGGGTCTCCGTGGACTTCCGCAGCGCCGAGTTCACCGCGATCATGGGCCCCTCGGGCTCCGGCAAGTCGACGCTGATGCACTGTGTCGCGGGCCTGGACTCCATATCGTCCGGATCCGCCCTCATCGGTGACACCGAGCTGACGAGACTGAAGGACAAGCAGCTCACCCGGCTGCGCCGCGACAAGATCGGCTTCATCTTCCAGGCCTTCAACCTGCTGCCGACCCTGAGCGCGCTGGAGAACATCACCCTTCCGATGGACATCGCCGGCCGCAAGCCCGACGCGACGTGGCTCGATCTGGTGGTGCAGACCGTGGGGCTGTCCGGACGGCTGAAGCACCGGCCGACCGAGCTCTCCGGCGGCCAGCAGCAGCGCGTGGCCGTCGCCCGCGCCCTGGCGGGCAAGCCCGAGATCATCTTCGCGGACGAGCCCACCGGCAACCTGGACTCGCGGTCCGGCGCCGAGGTCCTCGGCTTCCTCCGCAACTCCGTGCGCGAACTCGGCCAGACCGTGGTGATGGTGACCCACGACCCGGTCGCCGCCTCCTACGCCGACCGGGTGATCTTCCTGGCCGACGGCCGGATCGTCGACGAGCTGCACGGCCCGACCGCGGACGGCGTCCTCGACCGGATGAAGCGCTTCGACGCCAAGGGCCGCACCAGCTGAGCCCACGGCCGACCCGCCGCCCAGCACCACCCGCCGCCTCGCACCGCCGACCGCCTCGCGCCACCGGCCACCCAGCGGGCCGGCCGCCGGGCACCTCCGCCGTTCCGCGTCGCGCCCTTCCGCGTCCGCCGTCGCCCGCCGCCCGGCCTTCCCGCGGCTCCGCCGCGCTCCTTCGTCTGCCCTCCGCCCCTGCTGCCACCGGCACGCCCCGAGACCGGGGCGGGGGCTTCTCCCTCAGGAAAGCCAATGTTCCGAACCGCCCTGCGCAATGTGCTCGCGCACAAGGCCAGACTGCTGATGACCGTGCTCGCCGTGATGCTCGGCGTCGCCTTCGTCTCCGGCACCCTGGTCTTCACCGACACCATCGGCGACGCCTACAAGAACAAGATGTCCCGAAGCTTCGACCACACCTCCGTGGCCGTCCACAACAACGGCACCGTGGCGGAGGACGACACCTCCGAGCCCGAGCCCGTGCTCACCGAGGGACTGCTGAAGAAGATCCGGAAGCTGCCGGGCGCCGAGTCCGCCACCGGCGTCGTCTCCGGCTTCACCGCGCTCGCCGACAAGCAGGGCAAGCCGGTCGGCAAGGACTGGGGGACCACGGGCGCCAACTACGTCCCCGGCCCCGACGGCAAGGACGCCCGCTACTCCTTCTCCAGCGGCCGGGCCCCCCGGTCCTCCGGGGAGATCGCGCTGGACAGCGCCACCGCCTCACGCACCGGCTACCGGGTCGGCGACACCGTCCGGCTGTCCACCAACGGGCCGGTGATGAAGCCGAGGATCACCGGCGTCTTCCACACCGACGACGGCCATGTCGTGGCCGGCGGCAGCCTCGTGCTGTTCGACAACGCCACCGCCCGCACGGCGCTCGACAGGACCTCCGAGTACGACGAGATCACCGTCGTGGCCGCCCCCGGCACCTCCGAGACCGCCCTCAAGAGCGCCGTCGAGAAGATCCTGCCGAAGGGCACGGAGGCCATCACCGGCCGGACCCTCGCCGCCGAGCAGGACGAGATGATCGCCGAGCGGACCGCGTCGATGAGCAACATGCTCCTCTACTTCGCCGCCATCGCGCTCTTCGTCGGCATCTTCATCATCGCCAACACCTTCACCATGCTGGTCTCCCAGCGCACCCGGGAACTCGCCCTGATGCGCGCGGTGGGCGCCTCCCGCCGCCAGGTGACGCGCTCCGTCCTGGTCGAGGCGCTGCTCGTCGGCGTGGTCGCGGCGGCCTCCGGCTTCCTGCTGGGCATCGGCGTCGCCGTGGGCCTGCGCTCGCTCATCAACATGACCGGTGCCTCGCTGCCCGACGGGCCGCTGGTGATCGCGCCCGTCACCGGGCTCGTCTCGCTGGTCGTCGGTGTCGTCGTCACCATGCTCGCCGCCTGGCTGCCCGGCCGCCGCGCCGCGAAGGTGCCGCCGGTCGCCGCGATGAACAGCGTCCACGCCACACCCACCACCCGCAGCCTGGTCGTCCGGAACATCATCGGCTCGGTCATCACCGCGCTCGGTGGCGCGCTGGTCTTCCTGGGCGCCTCGATGGGCGAGGACGGCAACCCCGTCATGGCGGGCGGCGCCGGCTGCCTGCTCATCGGTGTCATCGTGCTGACGCCCCTGCTGTCCCGCCCGGTCATCGCGGCCGCCGCGCCGCTGCTCGACCGCCTCGGCGTCCCGGGCAGGCTGGCCCGGCAGAACGCCCTGCGCAACCCGCGCCGCACCGCCTCCACCGCGGCCGCGCTGATGATCGGCCTCACCCTCATCACGGCGATGACCGTGCTCGCCACCTCCGCGCAGAGCGCCCTCGACCGGATGGCCGCCGACTCCCTGAAGGCCGACTACACCGTCGGCATGGCCAACTACCAGCCGCTCGCCCCGGAGGTGGGCGAGAAGCTGGCGGAGCTGGACGGCGTCGCGACGACCAGCCCGGTCCGCAAGGCGTACGGCGAGGCGGACGGCAGCTACTCGGCCTTCAACGGCGTCGACCCGAAGTCCGTCGACCGGCTGCTCGGCCCGGACTTCACCAGCGGCTCGTTCGCCGGCCTGGCGGACCGGGGCGCGGTGATCGACCGTGAGACCGCCGACGACCTGCACCTCGGCATCGGCGACCCGCTCCCGGTGAAGTTCGACGACGGCAAGAAGGACCGGCTGAAGGTCGTCGGGATCTACCACTCCAACGACATGGTCCACGGCATCTACGTGGCCACGTCCGTGGTCACCCCGCACCTGGAGGAGCCCGGCGACGAGCAGGTGCTGGTCAAGATGGAGAAGGGCGCCTCCGAGGCGGCGCAGACCGCCATCGTGAACGCACTGGGCAAGAACCCCGGCATCCAGATCATGGACAAGGAGGACATCAGCAACAAGGTCGGCGAGATGATCAACCTGATGCTGAAGATGCTGTACGGCCTGCTCGGCATGGCGGTGCTCATCGCGGTGCTCGGTGTCGTCAACACCCTGGCCATGTCGGTGTTCGAGCGGAAGCACGAGATCGGCATGCTGCGGGCGATCGGCCTGGACCGCGCCAAGGTCAAGCAGATGGTCCGGCTGGAGTCGGTGGTGATCTCGCTGTTCGGTGCCCTGCTGGGGATCGGGCTCGGCGTCTTCCTGGCCTGGGCGGCGGGCCGGTCCATCGGCGAGAAGATGAAGACCTACGCGATGGAGATCCCGTTCGACCAGATCGGCATCTTCCTGCTCGCAGCCGCGGTGGTCGGCGTCCTGGCCGCGGTCTGGCCGGCCCGGCGGGCCGCCCGGCTCAACGCCCTGGAGGCCATCAAGGCCGAATAGCCCCCGGCGGCAGGGCCCGTCCGCACGGTACGCACCGTGCGGACGGGCCCTGTCCGCCTGGCCGCCCCCGCACGGCGGGGGCCGCGGGTTCAGCTCCGCCAGTCGCGGCTGCGCAGCGGCAGCCCCGCGTCCCCGGAGCCGACGGTCCGGACCGCGAGGACCTGGTTGACGCCGATCCGGTTGCGCTCGAAGGAGAGCGCGGACGCGGCCATGTAGAGCCGCCAGACCCGGGCCCGGCCGGGCGAGGTGAGGCGGACGGCGTCCGTCCAGCCCGCTTCGAGGTTGGCCACCCAGTGGCGCAGCGTGCGGGCGTAGTGCTCGCGGATCGCCTCCAGGTCGCGCACCTCGAACCCGGCCTCCTCCAGCAGCGAGACCGTGCGGCCGACCGGCGCCAGCTCCCCGTCGGGGAAGACGTAGGCGTCGATGAAGGCGTCGACCCGGTAGCGCTCCTCGTCGCCCAGCGGACGGCGGGCGATCTGATGGTTCAGCAGCCGCCCGCCGGGCTTCAGCAGCCCGTACAGGGCGGCGGCGTAGTCCCGGTAGCGGGCGGCGCCCACATGTTCGGCCATCCCGATCGAGGAGACCGCGTCGTACGGACCGTCGGTGACATGGCGGTAGTCCTGGACGCGGATCTCCACCCGGTCGGTGAGCCCCGCGTCGGCGATCCGCTTGCGGGCGTAGGCCGCCTGCTCGGTGGAGAGGGTGATGCCGACGGCCTGCACGCCGTACTCGCGCGCCGCGTGCAGCACCATCGAGCCCCAGCCGCAGCCGACGTCCAGCAGCCGGTCCCCCGGCTGCAGGGCCAGCTTGCGGCAGACCAGGTCGAGCTTGGCCCGCTGCGCCTCCTCCAGCGACGCCCCCTCCTCCCAGTAGGCGCAGGAGTAGACCATGGACGGCCCGAGCACCAGCTCGTAGAAGTCGTTGCCGACGTCGTAGTGGTGGCTGATGGCGGCCTTGTCGCGGCGCGGGCTGTGCAGCACTCCGGTGCGGCTGCGCATCTCCTCGGGCGGCGGGGCCGGCGGCAGGCCCGGACCGGCCAGCGTGATCAGCTCCCGGACCGCGGCCCGCTGCCGGGGGTCCCGCAGGCCGGCGAGCCGGCTGAGCGCCCCGCTCCCGTCGCTGCCGGGGTCGCGCTCCCAGAGGAGGCCGGCGAGCCGGTCGAGGCCCTCGTAGAGATCGCTCTCGAAGTCGAGTTCACCGGCGACCCAGGCCCGGGCGAGCCCCAGCTCCCCCGGCCGCCACAGCAGCCGGCGCAGGGCGCGGCGGTGACGCAGCACCAGGGTGGGGGCGCCCGGTGGGCCGGCCTCGCTGCCGTCCCAGGCCCGCAGGCGGACCGGGAGGGGTGATCCCAGCAGTTCCTCGGCAAGTGCGGTGAGCCGCGACGCGGCCTCGGCCATGTCGTACACCTCCGTGACGGCGGATCGACGGGGTCCATCACCTGTATCAACGCCAACGGACCCGGAACGCAGTCCTGTTGCCGTGTAAGAGAACGGCAAAGAGCACCTACAGTCCATACGCCGAAATGCGCCCGCAAACCACCCCCCGCACCGGGGGCGCTCGGCGCAGAAGCCAGTGTCGGCTCAGGGCCCACGGCAGCCGGCGAGGCTCGGGGCCGGGACCGCCAAAAGCACCCGGACGGGCGTCCGCACCGGAGGCGGCTTCACGGACCGGAAGGGGCCCCGCAGGCCGGGACGACGGCCGGGGCGCTGCCGGGCGAGCGGCCGGGGTGCTGCCGGGCGGCGGCCGGGGTGGCCGGACGCACCGCGGGGCCGGTTCGGTGAACCGGCCCCGCAAACGCCCGCAGGGACGTCCGCACCACGGATGGCGGACGTCCCTGCGGACTACTGCTCTGTGCTGCCCTGCGGCGTCAGGCCTTGGCCTTCTCCGACGGGCCGGCGGCCTTCTCCGCGGACACGGCGGCCGGCACCGGGCGGGCGGCCTCGTAGAACTCCTCGCGGGGGTTCTCCATCGCGCCGAGGGAGACGACCTCGCGCTTGAGGAACATCGCGAGGGCCCAGTCCGCGAAGACCCGGATCTTCCGGTTCCAGGTCGGGACGGCCAGACCGTGGTAGCCACGGTGCATGTACCAGGCGAGGCGGCCACGGAGCTTGATCTTGGCCTTGCCCATCACGATCATCGCGACGCCCTTGTGCAGGCCGAGACCGGCGACGGCGCCCTTGTTCGCGTGCTTGTACTCGGTCTGCGGGAAGCCCCGCATGCCGGAGATCACGTTGTCGCCGAGGACCTTGGCCTGGCGCAGCGCGTGCTGCGCGTTCGGCGGGCACCAGGCGTTCTCGACGCCGGCGGACCGGGCGGCGAGGTCCGGCACCTGGGCGTTGTCGCCCGCGGACCAGATGTAGTCCGTGCCGTTGACCTGGAGGGTCGGCGTGGTGTCCACGTGGCCGCGGGGGCCGAGCGGCAGGCCGAAGCGGGCCAGCGCCGGGTTCGGCTTGACGCCGGCGGTCCACACGATGGTGCTGGAGTCGACCTCGAGGCCGTTCTTGAGCACGACGTGACCGTCGACGCAGGACTCCATCGAGGTGCTGAGGTAGATCTCGATGCCGCGCTTCTGGAGGTGCTCCAGGCCCCACTTGCCGAGCTCGGGACCGACCTCGGGAAGGATCTTGTCCGCGGCGTCGACGAGCACGAAGCGCATGTCCTCGCGCTCCACGTTCGGGTAGTACTTCGCGGCGTCGCGGGCCATGTCCTCGACCTCGCCGATGGTCTCCGCGCCGGCGAACCCGCCGCCCACGAAGACGAACGTCAGGGCCTTGCGGCGGACGTTCTCATCGGTCGTCGAGTCGGCCTTGTCGAGCTGCTCCAGGACGTGGTTCCGCAGGCCGATGGCCTCCTCCACACCCTTCATGCCTATGCCCTGCTCGGCCAGGCCCGGGATCGGGAAGGTGCGGGAGACCGCGCCGAGGGCCACCACCAGGTAGTCGAACGGCAGGTCGTACGCCTCGCCGACGAGCGGCGTGATCGTGGCGACCTTGCGGTCCTGGTCGATGGTGGAGACCCGGCCGGTGAGAACCTCCGCCTTGGGAAGCACGCGTCGCAGGGGGACAACGACGTGCCGCGGGGAGATGCTGCCGGCGGCGGCTTCGGGAAGGAAGGGCTGGTACGTCATGTACGAGCGCGGGTCGACGACCGTGACGGTCGCCTCGCCGTACCGCATCTTCTTGAGGATGCGGCGTGCCGCGTACAGGCCTACGTACCCACCGCCTACTACGAGGATCCTGGGACGCTCCGTGGTGCTCATGATTCGAGTATCCAGCACCCCTCGGGGGGGTGCTCGTGAGCCCCTTCACAAGCATCGGGCACCCCTCTGCTACACTCCGCCGCCGCCGTGACCGAGGTCATGGCGTCGGACGGAACATCAGTGTAGGCAAGGGCGTTGAACACCCTCCTGAACTGGCCTTGTGTCCGCCGACACACCCTGCGGCCCGAAGCGGACCGACGCGGCGCAACACTCCCGAAACAGGGCGGCGACCCTGGCTTCGGAGGCGGAGCGGGCACTTATCCGGGGTTTACAGCCCTCCGAGGCGGCCGCGGGGGCACTTTTTCATGTGAAGAGTTTCACGAAGCTTTTTCGGCAGGGGTCTCCCGGACCCCCTCCGGGGGCCCTGACGGGGCGGTTTCCACCCCCGGCACCGGCACGTCGGGAGAGGTCAACGGGCCGTTCACCAGAGGCCCGGAGGGGTGCGGGAGCGTTGCGCCGCCGACGCACCTCCGGCCCTCCGGCCCCCGGGGGGCGCGACGGCCGGCAGCCCTCCCGCCGGAGGGGCCGACCGACCGGGCCGGTGTACACGATCCCGCGTACACTTTCTCCATGGATGAGAACGCGGTGACGGTGCGCGAAGCCCGCGCACACCTTGCGGACCACATCAACCGTGCCGAGCAGGGCACCCCGACCGTCATCACGCGCAACGGCGCTCCCGTGGCGGCTCTCGTACCGATCGCGGACTTCGACGCACTGGAGGAAGCGGCCGACGAGTTGCTCGCGCGCCAGGCCGAAGCGGTGCTGGCCGAGGGCGGCCCGACCGTGACCATGGCCGAGCTGCTGGCCGACCTGTTCGACGAGCGCGGCCACGACGCGGCATGAAGTACGCGTTCCGGTTCACCGCGGCGGCACAGCGGCAGCTCCGGGCCATCGACCGGCCCGCCGCCATGCGCATCCTCGCCGCCCTGACCGCACTCGGCGACGACCCGTACCGCGAGGACGCCGACATCAAGAAGCTCACCGGACCCTCGGGGCTGTACCGGCTCCGGGTCGGCAGCTACCGGGTCGCCTACCAGGTCCTGGACGGCGAGCTGGTGGTCCTCGTCGTCAAGGTCGGCGACCGTCGCGACGTCCACCGCGCCCTCTGAACATCAAGGCCCTCTGGGCGCCGGGCCCGCTGAACGCCGAGGGCCGCCCCCGAGCCCGTGGCTCCGGGGCGGCCCGTACGGCGCTGTGAATTGTCAGTGCGCGTCGGCCGCCACGCTCCACGCGATGCCGTCGAGGATGTCGTGCTCGCTGACCACGACGTCCCGGGCGCCGGTCCGCTCCATGATCGAGAGCAGTACCAGGGCGCCCGCGGCGATCACGTCGACCCGGCCCGGGTGCATCACCGGGCTCGCGGCGCGCTGCTCGTGGGTCGAGGTCAGCAGGTCGCCGGTGATCTCCCGGACCTTCTCCACCGGGATGCGCGCGTGGTGGATCGCGGCCGGGTCGTAGGAGGTCAGGCCCAGCGCGACGGCGGCGACCGTGGTCACCGAGCCCGCCAGTCCGACGAGGGTGCGGGCCTCGTGCAGCGGGACCGTCTCCTCGACCAGGTCCAGGGCGGCGGCGATGTCGGCCTTGATCGCGGTGACCTGGCCGAGGGTCGGCGGGTCGACGACCTCGCCGTCCCGGACCAGGTGCCGCTCGGTCATCCGCACACAGCCGATGTCGACCGAGCGGGCCGCGCGGACCGTGCCGTCACCCACCACGAACTCGGTCGAGCCGCCGCCGATGTCCACGACCAGGTACGGCTCCTCGAAGGGCGACGCCCCGTCGCCCGCGCCGCCGAGCTCCTTGGTGGCACCGGTGAAGGAGAACTCCGCCTCCTGGTCGCCGGTGATCACCTCCGGCTCCACCCCGAGGATGCCGACCACGCCCCGGACGAAGTCCTCGCGGTTCTCCGCGTCACGGGAGGCGGAGGTGGCGACGAAGCGGAGCCGGGCCGGGGCCTCCACGCCGAGCTCGCGTATCACCTCGGCGTACTCGCGGCAGGCGGCGAAGGTCCGCTCCAGCGCCTCGGGCGCCAGCCGTCCCGTCCGGTCCACGTCCTGCCCCAGCCGGACGATCTTCATCCGGCGGTCCAGCTCGGTCAGGCTCCCGGTGGCCGGGTCGGCGTCCGCGACGAGGAGCCGGATGGAGTTCGTCCCGCAGTCGATCGCGGCGACCCGGGTCACTGCGCCTCCTCCGCCGCCTCGGCCGGACCGTCGGCGGGGCCGCAGCCCGCGCACGGGCCCTTCCGCCACCACTCGGGCAGCATCGCGATGGCCTCGTCGCCGAGCGGGTTCACCCCGGGGCCGGCCGCCAGGGAGTGGCCGACCAGCACGTGCAGGCACTTCACCCGGTCCGGCATGCCGCCCGCGCTGGGGAAGCCCTGGAGCACCTCGATCGCGTCCCGGCGCCGGATGTAGTCCTCGTGCGCGGCCCGGTAGGCGGCCGCCAGCTCCGGGTCCTCGGCGAGCCGGGCCGTCATCTCCTTCATGACGCCGTCCGCCTCCAGCGTGCCGATGGCGGAGGCGGCGCGCGGGCAGGTCAGGTAGTACAGCGTCGGGAACGGGGTGCCGTCCTCCAGGCGCGGCGCGGTCTCCACCACGTCGGGGAGCCCGCACGGGCAGCGGTGGGCGATCGCCCGCAGCCCGCGCGGAACGCGGCCGAGCTGCTCGCCGATCGCCGTGATGTCGGCGTCGGTCGGCGGGGTGGGGTCGGTCGGGGGAGGGGGCGTGTCCATGCCTGCGCAGATCTCTTCGTCGGTTCGGTCGGTTGATCGGGAGCGGTGTCCCGCGTCGCCTATCGGGTTCGGTGCCCCGCGTCGGCGCGGTCGACGCCGTCCCAGAGCTCGCTGTACCAGGGGCGGGCGGCCGCCTCCTCGTCACGGCTGCGGACGGGGTCGGGGCCGCCCTCGCGGACCACGGTGTAGCCGGTCTCGCCGGGGCGCACATAGTGCAGGTGCTCGCGGGCCTGCCGCTCGACGTACGCCGGATCCTGCCAGCGGGCCTTCTCGTCGCGCAGCCGCTCGACCTCGGCGCGCGCCCGCTCGGCACGGCGCTGCTGTTCGGCGATCAGGGAACGCTGCGAGACGAACTGCCGCATCGGGTAGGCGAGCGCGACGACGAGGGAGCAGACCACCAGGGCCAGCAGTGCCGCCCGGCCGGTGAGCCGGCTGCGGCGCGGCGGTCCGGCGCGCCGGCCGGCCCGGTAGACCCGGGCGGCGGCCTGCTCGCCGAGAGCCTTGAGTCTGGTCGCGGTGGAGAACCGCTCCCGGTCTCCGGCCACGTCGCCTCCCCTGTCGCTCCCCGCACCGGCTCTCCGTGTCCAGTACGAACGTCCCCGGCCACGGTACGGGACCGGGGACGGGGACGTCCGGATGCCGGGCGGGGCCGTGTGCGGCGGCCCCGCCGTGGCGCGTCCTACTGGAAGCGGAACCGCGGGAAGGCGGAGCGGCCCGCGTACACCGCGGCGTCGTCGAGGATCTCCTCGATGCGCAGCAGCTGGTTGTACTTGGCGACGCGCTCGGAGCGGGCCGGGGCGCCGGTCTTGATCTGGCCGCAGTTGGTGGCGACGGCCAGGTCGGCGATGGTGACGTCCTCGGTCTCGCCGGAGCGGTGGGACATCATGCACTTGTAGCCGTTGCGCTGGGCCAGCTCGACGGCGTCCAGGGTCTCGGTCAGCGAGCCGATCTGGTTGACCTTCACCAGCAGGGCGTTGGCCGTGTTGCTCTCGATGCCGCGGGAGAGGCGCTCCGGGTTGGTGACGAACAGGTCGTCACCCACCAGCTGGACCTTGTCACCGAGCTGCTCGGTGATGGTCTTCCAGCCCTCCCAGTCCTCCTCGTTCAGCGGGTCCTCGATGGAGACCAGCGGGTACGCGGCGACCAGCTCGGCGTAGTAGGAGGTCATCTCGGCGGCGGAGAGCGACTTGCCCTCGAACGCGTACGCGCCGTCCTTGTAGAACTCGGTGGCGGCGACGTCGAGCGCGAGCGCGATGTCCTGGCCGGGGGTGTAGCCGGCCTTCTTGATGGCCTCGACGATCAGGTCGAGGGCCTCACGGTTGGAGTCCAGGTTCGGGGCGAAGCCGCCCTCGTCGCCGAGGCCGGTGGACAGGCCCCGCTCCTTCAGCACGGACTTCAGCGTGTGGTAGACCTCGGCGCCCCAGCGCAGGGCCTCGGAGAAGGACTCCGCGCCGATCGGGGCGATCATGAACTCCTGGATGTCCACGTTGGAGTCGGCGTGCGAGCCGCCGTTGAGGATGTTCATCATCGGGACCGGCAGCAGGTGGGCGTTGGGGCCACCGAGGTACCGGAAGAGCGGCAGGTCGGACGCCTCGGAGGCGGCGTGCGCGACGGCGAGCGAGACGCCGAGGATGGCGTTGGCGCCGAGCGAGGACTTGTCCGGGGTGGCGTCCAGGTCGAACATCGCCTGGTCGATCAGCCGCTGCTCGGTGGCGTCGTAGCCGACGAGCTCCGGGCCGATCTGCTCGATGACGGCGAGGACGGCCTTCTCGACACCCTTGCCGCCGTAGCGGCTCTTGTCTCCGTCGCGGAGCTCGAGGGCCTCGAACGCTCCGGTGGAGGCACCGGAGGGGACGGCGGCACGACCGGTGCTGCCGTCGTCGAGGCCGACCTCGACCTCGACCGTGGGGTTGCCTCGCGAGTCGAGGATTTCCCGGGCTACGACGACGTCGATGGACGGCACGAGCATCTCCTTCATGGGTGTGACGCAGATTCGCAGTGCCTCAGTGGCGCTGCGCCACGAGCCTAACCGGACCGGCCGCATCGGTCGGCCTCTGCCCGCCCGACGAGACAAAAAGGCGCCCATAGGCCCGCAAAGCACGCCCCGGCCGGGCGCGTCCGGGGGCAGGGCGCTCGGCCGGGGGTGGCCCGCCGCCCGGCCGGGGCCGGGCGGCGGGAGGCGGGTCAGCTCAGGTGGAGCCGCTGGCCCGGGTAGATCACATCGGCGTCGTCCACGATGTCCTTGTTCAGGTCGTAGACCTTCTTCCAGCCGCCCTTGACGTCCTCGGCCTTCGCGATGGTGCCGAGGGTGTCGCCGGACTTGACCTTGTACTCGCCGTCACCCTTCTTGACGGCCTTCGGCGCGGCCTGCTTCTGCGGGGCCGCGGCCGGGCGGTCGCTGCGGTCGGCGTGCTCCGGGGCACCGCGGTCCTCCGCGGCGCCGCCGCCGGAGGAGGAGCCGGTGTCGACACCGGCGGCCGGGCCGCCCGCGGTGAGGCCACCGGCCCCGGCGCAGGACCAGGCGCCCGGACCCTGCTGGGCGAGCAGCTTCTCGGCAGCGGCGATCTGCTGCTCCTTGGTGGCCTGGTCGGCGCGCGGGGCGTACTGGGTGCCGCCCGCGGCGGCCCAGCTGGACTGGGAGAACTGCAGGCCACCGTAGTAACCGTTACCGGTGTTGATGGACCAGTTGCCACCGGACTCGCACTGGGCGACCTTCTCCCAGGTGTCCACGGAGGCGGCGGAGGCCGAGGTGGCGCCGATCAGCGGGGCGGCCACGGCGGTGCCCGCCAGACCGGCGAGCGCGGCCATACGGACGGCCTTGGACGGACGGCGATGCTTGTTCTTGCCGGAAAGCAGCATGGAACGGTCTCCTCACCGACGCCTGCGAGGTGAGCTGTCGGGTTCGGGCTGTGAGTGCCCGGCCCGGTGCCTGCGCACCGGGCTTCACCCCTAGCCGGTCGGCCCGTTCATCCTTCAACGGACGTGTCCGGCACTTACCTTGGGTCCCCCGCTCCTGCCTACGGCGCTTTCGCGACGATTCCCTCCGGCCGCCGGCAGGATTCGGCGTGACGGTCGAAGGCGCCCGCGGTGGCGAGCGGACACGACGGTAAGCACACCGGCCCCGTGGGTTCAAAGTGCGACATCCCGCCCACCGAACCCCTCCCTGCCCGCCCGTCACTCACATCACCGCAGGTGAGGGCGGGTACAGGGACATCCGGCCGTCCAGACAGGCGCGTTGGGCCGATGAGATGCTTCTCTCACGCACCCACAACGGGCGGAAAGGGCTCGAACTACCCTTCGGAATCGCTCAGATCGAGGTCCTGGCCTGGGCGAATCATGTCCGCGTCGGAGCCGACGACGTCCTCGTTCGACGCGTACAGCGCGCTCCAACCACCGGGAAGGGCGTACTCCTGAGCGATATCCGACAAACTGTCACCCGGTTGGACGGTGTACCGGCCGTCCGCGGACGTGTCGGCCCGGTCCTCACCGCGTGAGGCGTGCCGTCCGCCGTCGCGCTCCCCGTCCCCGGACTCCTGCTCGTCGGCGGGGGCGCCACGGTGCCGGCCGGCGCCTTCGCCGCCCTGGTCCGAGCCGCCCTTGCCCGAGCCGTCCCGGTCCGAGCCGCCCTGGCCCGAGCCGTCCTTCCCGCCGGACGCGCCGTCGCCCTCGTCGGACCGGTCGGCGTCGGCCTTGTCGTCGCCGCTCTTGCCGCCGTCCGCGTCGCCGCTCTTCCCGTCGCCGCTCTTCTCGTCCTCGCGCTGCTCGCCGTCGCCCTTGTCGGTATCGGCGTCGTCGCTCTGCGCACGGTCCGCGTCGTCGTCGGCGCCGTCGGACGACGACGCGCCGTCGGAGTACTCCGGGTCGAGCGGCAGCAGGGACTCCAGCGGGCCCGGCGGCTCGGTGCTGCCGGGGTCGACATCGGGGGCCTCACCCCCTTCCTGCAGCCCCGCGTTGGTGGCGCAACTGGGCCAGGCCTCCGGCCCGCGCTCGGCGAGGATCTTCTCGGCCACCGATATCTGCTGGGAGCGGCTGGCCAGGTCGGCGCGCGGCGCGTAGTCCCGGCCGCCGTGCTCCTCCCACATCTCCTGAGTGAACTGCAGGCCGCCATAGAAGCCGTTGCCGGCGTTGGCGCTCCACAGCCCGCCGCTCTCGCACTGGGCGACCCGGTCCCAGGTATCGGCGTCCGCCGCCTGGGCGCCGGTGGCCCCGAGCAGCGGCATCGCGATGCCCGCGCCGGTCATGCCGACGGTGACGAAGATGGCGGGTGCCTGGCGGGGGCGGCGGTGTCGACCGTTCCCGGAACGCATGCGGTTGCCTTTCGAGCGAGTGACAGGGAGCCGTGGGGGGACCGCTTGAAAGTAGCGGCGGCCCACGGCAGTCACAAGACGATGTAGCCGAGATCACGTATTGGTCACGTAGTTGACAAACCTTCACTTCCTGTAGGGGTGAACTCCACCGGAAGGGTCCGCAGTCCCCGCATGATGAGCCCGCCACGCCACCGCAATTCATCTGTTTCCACCGCAAGTCGCATATCCGGCAGGCGGCGCAGCAGGGTGGCCAGCGCGGTCTGCGCCTCCAGCCGGGCGAGCGGTGCGCCCAGGCAGTAGTGGATGCCGTGGCCGTAGCCCAGGTGCTGGTTGTCGCGGCGGGCGAGGTCGAGGGTGCCGGGCGCGTCGAAGCGCTCCGGATCGCGGTCGGCCGCGGCCAGCACCACCAGCACCGGCTCCCCGGCGGCGATCCGCTGCCCGCCGAGGGTCAGCGGCTCGGTGGCGAAGCGCCAGGTGGCGAGCTCGACGGGGCCGTCGTAGCGCAGCAGCTCCTCGACGCCGGTGGCGAGCAGCTCCGTCTCGCCGGCCGCCAGGGAGCGCTGCAGCCGCTCCCGTTGAACGGGATGGCGCAGCAGCGCGTACATACCGTTGCCGATGAGATTCACCGTGGTCTCGAAGCCGGCGAACAGCAGGATGAACGCCATCGCGGCCGCCTCGCCCTCGGTCAGGTGCTCACCGTGGTCGCTGGCGCGGATCAGGCCGGAGATGAGGTCGTCGCCCGGTTCCGCCCGTTTGCGGTGGATCAGTTCGGCCAGGTAGGAGCGCATCTTCTTGACCGAGCGGGCCACTCCCCCGCGCGGTCCGCCGCCGTGCCGGATCATCATCCCGGCCCAGTCGCGGAAGTCGTCCTGGTCCTCGGCCGGTACGCCCAGCAGGTCGCAGATGGCGTAGATGGGGAGGGGAAAGGCGAAGTCGTGGATGAGGTCCGCGGAGCCGTTCCCGGCGAAGCCGTCGATGAGCCGGTCGGTCAGTTCCTGCACCCGGGGCGCGAACTCCGCCACCCGGCGCGGGGTGAAGGCCTTGGAGACCAGGCGGCGCAGCCGGGTGTGGTCCGGCGGGTCGATGTTGAGCAGATGGGTCATCAGATCGGCGCTGCGCTCGCCGGGAATGCCGACCTTGCCCTTGGCGTGGGCGGACTCGCTGTGGTGGACGGGGTTCTTGGAGAGCCGGGCGTCCGCGAGGGCCTGCCGGGCGTCGGTGTACCGGGTCACCAGCCAGGCCTCGACGCCGCTGGGCAGCGCGGTCCGGTGCACGGGACTGTGCTCGCGCAGCCAGGCGTACGCCGGATACGGGTCCGCGGCGAACTCCCAGCCGAAGAGCTGGGGCGGGGAGTCCGGGTCCGAGGCGTCCTGGGCCCGAGCGGCGGAGGTCTCGGGGGCCGGGGCGGTGGCGTCTTGGGCGGTGGCGTCCGGAGTCGAGGCGTCCGGGGCGGTGGCGTCCGGGGTCGGATCGGGGTTTTCCTGGGGCACGCTCCACCGTAACCGCCCGGCCGGGAGGCCCCGCCGCCCCGTCCGCGGGGACGCCGGAGCCGGGGCCTTGCGAGCCGGGCCGGGAACGGGGGTCCTGGGAGCCACGGCCGGAGGCCGGTGTCCCGGGAGCCGGGGCCGGGATCCCCGGGAGGCTTGGGAGGCTTGGGAGGCTTGGGAGCCGGAGGACGTTACGCGGTCTGCCGGGCGTCGTGGTGCTCCAGCCAGCCGGAGGTGAGGAGGTACTGGCCGAGGAGGTACCCGGCCATGATCAGCACCTCCTGGGAGGGGACCTCCCGGCCCGCCTCCTTGAGCCCGATCAGCAGGTCCGAGCCCAGGAAGGCGGCGGCGCCCGCACCGACCCGGCCCCCCACGCCGAGCGCGGTGACCGTCATCGCGACCAGCGCGAGGCTGTAGCCGGCCACCGGCAGCCGCAGCTGCTTGTCGAGGGTCGGCGCGAGGGCGGCGTTCACCGCGGCCCAGCCCGCCAGACAGCCGACCGCCGGCCAGGGCTTCCGCGCGATGCCGCGGAGTGCGCCGAGTCCGGTGCAGCCCGCGGTGTAGCTGACCTGGGTGCCCAGGAACGCCGCCATTCCGAGGAGGAAGGCGGGCTTGTGCTCGTCGAAGAGAAGCGCCGTGTCACCGGCGGCGGCGAAGGCGAGTCCGGCGACGAGAGCCTTGGGGACCGGCGCGGAGGTGTCGGGGCGGCGGCGCAGCACATGGACCGCGAGCGCGGGCATGAGCAGCGGCTTCGCGGCCCGGCGCAGGCCACGCGGGCTGCTGTTCACGCCCACCAGGTCGGCCGCGGAGAGCACTCCGAACGCCGCGAGCGCACCGCGCCCGTGGCCGTCGGGCCGGGTCAGCTGCTGTGCGGCCGCGGCCGCCGCCCGGAGTACGCCCTGCCGCCGGAAGCCGCCCTGCCCGGTCCGCCTGCGCTGCCCGCCCTGCCCGAAGATCGCCATGGCAGGCAGTCTCGCGATGCCGCTGATGCCCCGTCAACGGTGGGGTGATGTGATGTGCCGCTCCCACCGGGCCGTCGGGCGGGTGGGCCGTCGGCCCACGGGCGCAGCTCTCCCCCGGCCCGCGGCCCGAGGCGGCCGGGGTCCCGCCGGGCGTGCGTGCCGTCCGGGCGCGTCACGCGCGCCGGGTCATCCCGTGCCGTGGCCGCTGCCGCCGTGGTCCCACTTCCGGGGCTCCCCGTCGTCCTTGGTCCGCGACCCGGAGCCGAATTCGTACGGCATGTGCCGGATGCCGTCCCGCGGGACCTCGTCCCCTTCGCGGTACTCGGACACATCCGTGCGCGGCCGGGCCACGTCCTGGTGGCCGGGCCCGTGGTTGGGCGGGGCCTCCCCGCTCCGGTGTTCGCCCTGGGTCTCCCAGGCACCGCCGCGCGGCTGGGGCTGCTGCGGCGGGTCGGGCTCCCGCGAGCGGATGCGGTAACCCAGCCACACGGCCCCGATCAGCAGAATCACCACGATGATTCCGACCACCAGCGGGGCGATGCCGACCAGGTAGTCCCGGAGTGCGATGTCCGAGCTCAGCTGCTGGTACATATCGGACGAGTACCCGGGTCGCGGGGGGTCAGTCGACTTGTTCGGCCATCCGGATGGCGTCCCGGTAGGCGCGGGCCGCCGCCCGCAGCGCCGATTCCGGATCGACGCCCTCCGCCTCCGCCCGGACGGCCAGGGACAGCAGCCGCTCGCCGAGATCGCCGCCGCCCACGGACACCGGCGCGGCCACCTCCAGCCCCGCCGTCCGTACCCGGGAGGCCAGCTTGGTGGCGAGGGCCAGCGCGGGCTGCCCCAGCGGGATGCCGTCCGTCACGGACTCCCGCTGCTTCTCGGCGGCCTTCGTGCGGCGCCAGTGCGCCTTGACGTCCTCGGCGCTCTCGGCGGTCTCCGTCCCGAAGACATGGGGGTGCCGGTGGATCAGCTTCTCCACGATGGTGCCCGCCACGTCGTCGATGGAGAACGGCTCCTCCGCGTCCTCCTGCGCGATGCGCGCATGGAACACGACCTGGAGCAGGACGTCGCCCAGCTCCTCCCGGAGCTCCTCGCGGTCCCCCGCCTCGATGGCCTCCACCAGCTCGTAGGCCTCTTCGATGCCGTACTTCGCCAGGCCCTCGTGGGTCTGGGCGCTGCTCCACGGGCACTCGGCCCGGATGGTGTCCATGACCTGCACCAGGTCCAGGAGGCGGGCGCCCGGCAGGTCGTAGGAGGCGGGGAGCAGTTCCAGGTCGGGCATCTGCACCCGCCCCGATCCGGCGAGCCGGGCGAGCCCGTCGGTCAGCCGGGCGTCGCCCTCACCAGGCGGGATGACGACGAGGGTGCGGCCGCCCGCGCTGTCGTCGACCAGCTCCTGGGCGTCCGGTGCCGCCTCCTCGACCATGACCCCGGCCTCGCGCAGATACGGCAGCTGCGGGTGGGCCGGGTCGGCGCACAGCACCCGGTCGGCGCCGTGCAGCACCTGCCAGGCGGGCCAGGACAGCAGCCCGGGGGCGACCCGGTGGCTGGTGGTGAGAAGGACGATTCGGCCGGGGGCATCTGCAGTCACGCGTCGAACGTAACCCACCGGGCGGGGGCGCCAGGCCCCCGGTCGGGGCCGGGCCGGGTGCCCGGTGATCGCGGTGCGCCCTCGGGCACGGGTGCTCCGCGGGCCCTGCGTTCCCCCCGGCCCCTGCGTTCCCCGGTCTCTGCGTTCCCCGGTCCCGGTGCGTGCGGTGGTCCGGGGGCCACGGGCCCGATGGCTGGTGGTCCGGGGCCCGGTGCGGTCCGGGGGCCGGTGCGGTCCGGGGGCCGGTGCGGTCCGGGGGCCACGGGCCCGCAGTGCGGTGACCCGGGGCCCGGCGGCTGCGGCGGCTGCGGCGGCTGCGGCGGTGCGGCGTCAGGCCGGCTCGGCGGGGGCCGGCGGGGCCTTGCGGAGCCAGCTCTCCTTCACCGTGCCGAGCAGCACCTTCTTCTCGTCCCAGGTGCCGTAGCGCGGATTGACGTCGATGCCCATCGTGGCGGAGGCCCGCTGCAGGGCCCGGCCGAGCTTGCTCTGGCCCTTCGGGTCGTTGGGCTCCACGCCGAGCGAGCGCGCCAGCCGGTCCATCACCAGCTGGTTGCGGACGGTGTCCGTCACCTGGCCGGGGCCGATGGCGTACTGCTGGAGCCAGAGGGCCCGCAGCCGCGCCGCGCCGCCCGCGCCCTGTTCGGCTGCGGTCTGCGCCTGCTGGATGTCGCGCCGGCTGACCGCGATCCCGGCGTCCTCGGCCGCCCGGGCCAGCACCTTGTCGAAGATCATGCTGTTCAGGGTGGCCCGGCTGAGCTGCCCGGTGTCCTGGATGAGCTGCGCGGACTGCGGGACCTTGCGCTGCGCCTCCCGTACGCCCTCCACCGTGTCCTGGAGCTGGGACACCGTGATCCGGTCGCCGTCGACCACGGCCGCGGCCCCGGGGTGCGGAGTGCTGCCGCAGGCGGTGAGCAGCGGGGACGCGGTGAGCAGTGCGGCGGCGGTCACGGAGAGCGCGGTCCGGCGGTTCCTCGGGCGGTACGGCAGCATCAAGCCTCCCGGCAAAGATCGGCACAGCGTGCGGGCGAAACCCTCCATGAGGGAGGTGGCGTGCGACGAGCGGGCATATCGATCCGGCGTTGATCGATGTTAGGGAGTCCGCGGGACCGTAGCCACTGATTCGACCAACGATTCCGCGGTCACTTGGGTACGCGGCCCGTCCGGAACGCCCGGTACCGGTGCAGGGGCCGGTCCGGGGACCGGGCACGGGGGCGGTACTCGGACCGGGCACGGGGTGGTACGTCCGGGCACGGGACAGTCCGGGCACCGGGCACCGGGCGGTACTCGGACCGGGCCGGCTCAGGGAGCTCCGCCGGGTCGGGGCGGGGGCCGTGCCGGATCCGGGGCAGTACCGGACGGGAAGCCCGGTGCCGGACGCCGGGCGCACCGGCACCCGGGGTGCCGCTCACCGGGTCCGGCGTGCCCGGGTCACCCGCCGCACTGCCGCAGCATCATCCGCTTGTCGGCCGGCGTCACCGGGAGGTCGTACTTCAGCGACACCTGGGCGAAGCGCACCGCGTAGGAGCAGCGGATGCGCTTGTTCGGCGGGAGCCAGGACGCGGGGCCGGAGTCGCGCTTGGCGCTGTTGGCCGGTCCGTCGACCGGTATCAGGTTCAGCGGATCGTTGGCGATGGCCTGGCGCCTGCCCTCCGGCCAGCGGGCGGCGCCCAGCTGCCAGTCGTACGAGAGCGGCATGACGTGGTCGATCTGGACGGCGATGGCGCGGGACTTGGTCCAGTCGATCGTTCTGCCGGTGTACGGGTCGTGCAGGGTCAGGGAGGTGACGACGCAGTCCGAGCCGGCACGGAAGCGGACCCGCTCCCCGTCGCGCTGGAGGAGATCGTTCCGGGTTATCTGCAGCTCCTTCATCGCTGCGATGCACATGAGGCACAGCCGTAACCCACTCCTGTCCCTCACCGTTATCGGTCATGCCGTGAGGGACATGAGCGACTTCGGAGACAGGAAGCAGGTCCATGACGTTATGCACAGAGAAGGCCGTCTCGCCCACCACCGGCGAGACCACCTGGCTCCTGGTCGACGAAGAGACGTACGCGCCTCACCCCGAAGCCCGTGAGTTCTCCCTGTACCTGCGCGGAGCCGGGCGGTCACCGCAGACACAGCGCGCGTACATCCCTAGAATCGGCCGCTTCCTCAATTGGTGCGCAGAGCGGGGTACCGACTGGACGGCCGTCCGGCTCGGGGACATGAGTCTGTTCAAGTTCCACGTCGAGCAGACCCCGACCCAGTACGGGCGGCCTCCCTCCGGCAAGACGGTCAACGCCACGCTCACTGCGGTGTGTGAGTTCCTCCGCTTCTGCGCGGTTCAAGGACATGTGGCTCACGAAGTCGCCGAGCGTCTCAGCGAGCCGCGCTTCCTCTCCCACGCCCCGGCTGGCTTCGATCCCGGCGAGGGCGGCCAGCACCTGATGGTCAAAGCCCGCGTCCTGAAGGCGCCGGAGATCGAGCGGGCACCACAGACGCTTACTGGCGTCCAGACGGAGCAGGTCATCGACGCCGCTCGCACTGCGCGTGACCGGCTGCTGCTGACCGTCCTGGTGGAAGCGGGCCTGCGCATCGGCGAAGCCCTTGGACTGCGGCGTGAGGACATGCATCTGCTCCCCGACTCCACGCGCCTGGGCTGTCGAACCGGTGGCGCGCACCTGCACGTCAGGCCCCGTCAGGACAACGTCAACGGGGCGCGGGCCAAGGCCGGACGCCCTCGCATGGTTCCGCTCACACCGGAAGTGGTGCACCGATACCGCGATCATCTCGCCGAGCGTGAACAGGTAGTCGGCGCCACCGACTGTGACTACGTCTTCCTCAACCTCGTCGGCGTCCACGCGGGGCGTCCGCTCTCGTACTCCAATACCAAGCAAGTGATTGAACGGATCGGGAGGCGCTGTGGTCTGACCGCCCGGCCGCACATGATGCGGCACACAGCCGCCACCCGCTGGATCCGCAACGGGGTCGCCCCGGACGTCGTACAGACCCTCCTGGGGCACGCCTCCTCGGCGAGCACGGCCGTGTACCTGCACGCCCAGGACGAGGATCTCCGCACGGCCGTCGAGGCCGTCGAAAGTCTCGCGTCGGAGCTGCTGCGATGACCATTGCGCTCCTCCGCTCCCCTGCCCTTCCTGCCCTCCCCGGTGACCCGGAGTGGCCGTCGTGGCTCGCGGCACGCCTGCCGTCGGGCTGGCGCACGCGTGAGTGGGACCCCGTTCAGGCGCTCTTCACCGCCGATCCCGGCAACCCTACGACCAGCGTGTTCGTATGTTCCGTAGGCGCCTGTTGCACCCATGTGGCGAGTAACGGATCCCGCTGCGACGCCTGCCGTAAAGCCCGCTACCTTCTGGGCAATCCCGCGGACTTCGACGCCACGCACATCCCGGACCCGTCCCGCCGCCGACCCAACACCTCCGCGAACGGGGCCATGCCGGGCGTCTCCCAGTTCTCGCTCGCGGGTGTGAGCCCCGCCGTCCGCCAGGAGCTCTTGTACGGGCTCCAGCAGCGTGACGACGCCGGAATCAGCCTGGTCCCCCAGCGGGTACGCCGCATTGTGGCCGCCCTCCCCGCCGGACTCGGCTCGCTCCTCGACCTGGACGCCTCATTCCCCTCCGGGCTTCCGGCTGCGGCCTCCGGCGTCCTGAACGGTGTTCTCCTGCACGTCCGACGCGCACGCGTCGAGTTCGAGGGCACCGATCCGACCTCGGGCGACGTATGGGAGTGCGCTCTCATCGGGCTGACGGCAGGGCGCGGTCGCAAGTACGCCGCTGTCCACGGCGGCATCGACTTCCGTCCGGTACGGCAGCAATGGCTGCGGGAACTGGTCAAGGAGTACGGCCGCACGGCACGCCCCAACGTCATGGACCTACGGCAGACCGTCTACGCGGCGACCATCGCGTCCTCCGCGCTGGCAGGCCGCCCCCACGGGGATAAGCCGGGGCTCCTCGCCATGGCCGACATGAACGCCGTAGTGGACCTGTTCCGGATCACCAAGCGTCCCGAGGACGGTCACGACTACTCCACCAGCCACCGCAGAGCCCTGCTCCGCCACTGGCGCACGTTTCTGGACTACGCCCGTCAGGCCGGGATGATGGACCACGTGCCAGGCGGGTTCGCGCTCAACCCCCGCTTCCACAGCATCGCCGCCGTGGAAGTGACCGAAGACGATCTCGGCCGTGCGATCCCCGAGCACGTCATCGCCCAGCTCGACGTGCACCTCGGTCTACTGGGCACCTCGACGGGGTACGCGAGCGGCGGCTGGACGGCCGCCGACTTCGCGCGGATGTACCAGGTGGTCTACGCGGTCCTCCGGGACACCGGCCGCCGTCCGGGCGAAGTCACCAGCCTGCACCGCGACTGCCTGGAGCGGGTCGACGGCAAACCGACGCTGATCTACGACAACCACAAGCGGCGACGTCACGGCCGTCGGCTGCCCATCTCGGAGAGCACCGCCCAACTGATCGAAACCTGGCAGAAAGAGCTCGATGCGCTACCGGCCGTGCCAGCCTGCGCCCAGTGGCTGTTTCCTTCGCCGGGACAGCGCAACCGTCCACGCCGCGGGCATCTGAACACTTCGCATTTCTGCAACCGGATCTTCCGGAACTGGGTCGACGAACTGATACCTGACCTTGTGGACGACCGGCTCGACGAGGCCGGCGCCCCGCTCGCCTACGACCGCACCCAGGTCGTGCCGTACGGCTTTCGCCATGCGTACGCCCAGCGCCATGCGGACGCGGGCACCCGCCCCGACGTTCTGCGGGAACTCATGGACCATCGTTCACTGGACGTGACCATGGGCTACTACAAGGTCTCACTCACCCGGAAACAGGAGGCCGTACGAACGGTCGCGGCGCTCGCCGTCGACCGGCACGGCACAGCTCACGGCTTCAGCGATCCTCTCGCCTACGAGGTGGAGAGCGTCGGGGTGCCGTACGGCGGCTGCACCGAACCGAGCAACGTCAAGGCCGGCGGCGGGCACTGCCGCATCCGCTTCCAGTGCGCCGGATGCGACTTCTACCGCCCCGATCCCTCCTACCTCCCCGCCCTGGAACAGCAGATCGCGGACCTGCGCGCCGACAAGGAAGCCGCCCTCGCGATGGAGGCCGCCGACTGGGTCGTGCGCAATCTCGATGACCAGATCGGCGCCTACTCGAAGTCGGCCGGCGAGATGCGGCGGAAACTCGACGCGCTGCCCGCCGAGGAGCGGGCCGTTGTCGAATCCGCCTCACGCGAGCTGCGCAAGGCACGTTCGGCAGCGGCCTTCATCCCTCTGCAGACGCTGACGACACGGAGCTCCGAATGAAAATCCCTGCTGCTTCCGGTGGCAACGACCGGAACGCCCGGATCGAGCGGCTGCGCGTCAGCCGCTCCAAGGACAGCGAAGACAAGACCAGGCGCGCGCTCGACGCCGTGGACGGTCTTCTCCGCTCGGGACGACGGATCACCGTCGCCCAAGTAGCCCGGGAAGCCTCGGTATCCACGTGGTTCGTCTACAACCAGCCTCAGGTGCACCAGGCCGTTCAGGACGGCATCACCGCCCAGCGAACGCGGGGTCGCCAGAACTCCCACACTCCGGAGGCGCCTCAGGTGTCCCCGGCCGGGTTGCGGACGGACCTTGCACTGGCCCGCGAAGAGATCAAGGACCTCAAGAAGGAGCGCGATCGGCTCCGCAACCGGGTCAGGCTGTCTCTCGGCGCCGAATTGGAGGGCGTGAACCAGCACGAGCTGATCGAGCGGGTACAACAGATCGAGCAGCGGAATACCGCGCTGGAGCAAGCGCTGTCAGAGGCCAGAGATCAGATCGCCGCCCTGGAGGGCCAACTGCGTGAGGCGGAGGACGACCTCACCGCCGCGCGAGCCAGTCTCCGCCGTGCCATGCGGTCCGTTCCGTCCCCGTAACCCGTGCTGCATGGCCACACTTTGTGGTTGTCCGGTACTCACCCCGTTAACCGGACAGCCACAAGGCACGTCGTCCCCACGGTCAGGACTTCACCGAAGCGGGTTCCGGACATGCTCAATCGGTGTCCGTCGCGGCCAACACCGCCCAGTCGTCGGCGTCCTGGAGAGAGGCGAGACCAGGCCGACGTCCCAGGCCACGCGCTCGAACCACTTGGTGTCGGCGCCGAAGCCGTACCAGGCGCACTCCCGTGCACATGCCTCGACCTCCTCCGCGGGGGCGCCTTCGGCAGTACCGGAGAGGCCGGCCAGGGACTGCCACGCGGCCAGCCGTCCGTAAGCACCGCGCGCGCCGGAGTCATAGGCACCTCCTGTGAACGCGGCGGCGAAGAGGACCCTCCATGCTGGTCCGGTGGGCAGGCCGCGACCGAGAAGGTGGTCCTCTTCCCTGCACCCTTCAGGCATTCCAGGCCCAGTCCCAGCAACATGCTCGGTACCGACTCGGCTGCCAGAGGGGCTGCCAGGTCGAAGACCCGCGCCTCGATCCGGCCGTTCGGCTCCTCAGCCCAGCTCGCCACAGCGGTACCGATGCCCTTAGTGGCGGCTTCGGTCGTCGTTTCCTCGACCGACGGCACATGCGGCCCCGGCATCAGCCCGCATCTCGCGATTCGCCGACGAGCCGAACGGCATCGAGTGGCTGCCACCGCGAGCGCTGTAGCTCGGCAAATCCGGCTGCCCTGCCACATCGGACAGCGTCAAGGGCAGCCATCCCAGCGGGTGGTGTCTCCAGTGCGGCGACGTCGCCCACCCTGCGATCCCCGGAGTCTCCGTGACGTCAGCGCCCCTGAACATCAGTTCGTGGACGAGGCAAGCGCGCAGCTCCTCCGAGGCGTTCCCGCTGAACGACACGGCCAGTTCCTCCACCGGTTGGCTGGAGGCCAGCAGGGAGGCCGCATAGCGGTCAAGTAGTCGAAGACGCTCCGGTACTGCCATATCCGCCCGGCGTCAGAGCCGTAAGCCCCAGCGAGAGCGATGCCGAGGTCCGTAAGTCCGTAAGTCCGTAAGGAAGGCAGAGTCCCCCAGCGCCAGCTTGCGGTCAGCCGTCTTCCACACGTCGGTGACACTCTTCAGTCCCGGTGCAGCTTCTTCACGATCTTTTGTATGTGGTCAGCCACGGTAGGCAGCGTATCTGTCCTACAGTCCGGAAGCGATGGCATTCTCCCAGGTCACTGCGGCTCGATCAGCCTTCGCACTGCTTCAGCATCATCGCCTTGTCCGCCGTCGTCACCGGGAGCTCGTACTTGTCGGCGACCTGCGCGAACCGCACCGCGTAGGAGCACCGAATCTGCTTGCTCGGTGGCAGCCAGGACGCGGGCCCCGAGTCCCGCTTCGCCGAGTTGGCGCGCCCTTCGACAGGAAGCAAATTGAGCACGTCGTTCGCCAGTTGCTTGCGCTTTCTCTCCGGCCATCGGGCGGCGCCCATTTGCCAGCTGTAGGACAGCGGGACCACGTGGTCTATCTGCACCTCGTTGGCCTTCGCCTTCTTCCAGTCGATGTCCTTGCCGGTGTACGGGTCGTACAGGTCCATCGCAACGACCACGCAGTCGGAACCTGAACGGAACTGCACGTGCCGCCCATGGAGTTTCAACAAGTCGTTCCGCGTGTCACAACCATTCCGCGCCAGCGGCACCCCATCCGCCGTGTCCATCCACGCGTAGCCGAACTCATCCCGCTCGTAGCCCGTCTTCGGCCCACGCCCCTTTGTGGTGAGTCCTTGGATGAGCTTGCGTGCGCCGGCCTTGTCCGCTTCCGACGTGAGCGCGCCGAGCCCCGGCTTCGTCCCGTCGGGATTCATCAGCGGGTTCACCGCTTGGCCGGCAGCTACGTCCGGTCCGGATCTTGCGGAGCTTCCGCCCGGCTCCAGGCCATCACAGCCCGCGACGAGCGCGGCGGCAACGGCGACCGTAAGGACGGCCCTCTTCCTGCGAGTAGACAAGGGCATGTGCCTCACGTGCCTCTCACTACGCACAGCCGACCACACCCCACGTACGCTGCGAGAACAGTCTCATCACGGCGTGAAGCATAGAGATAATCCGGGTGTCGCAGCCGTTGCGCGCGAACGGGATGCCGCCGGGCGCGGAGTCCATCCACGCGTAGCCGAACGCGTCCCGGTCGTATCCGGTCCGCGGGCCGCGGCCCTTCGTCGTCAGCTTCTCGATGACGGCTCTGGCCTGCGCCTTCTCGGCCGCCGAGGTGATGGCGGCGAGCCCCGGCTTCGTACCGTCGGGGTTCCGCAGCGGGCTGACGGCCCGTGCGGACCCGGTGGTCGGGGCCGATGCCGAGGAGCCGCCGTCCCCGGACGGGTCGATCCCCTTGCAGCCGGTGAGCAGGAGCCCCGCGGTCAGCAGCACGGCGGCGCCTGCCGCGCCGTGCCGCGCGGCCCGTCCGCGATCCGTGAACCCCTCGGTGTGCATGGCCCGGCCCCCCACGATGAGCTGCGACGATCCAGCGATCCGAAGGCAGCATAGAGCGGGCGCGTCTGCGTACGGCGGCCGCCGGTCGATACTGCGGCGCGGCTGTTGCGGGAGCGGCTGCAGGGGGATTACGGGAGCGGCTGCAGCGGTGTCGGCGGGTGCCAGGCCGACGGCCCGTTCAAGCCGATTGCCCTGCCGGGGAGTTGGTGCCGGAGAGGTCCTGACGAGCCCCGCCCCTGAGGAGCCCTCCTCCCGAGGAGCCTGCCGGGGCGAGTCCAGCGCACCACCGGGGCAGGACGCCCCAGTGGTGCACCCCCGGGATCAGGAGCCGAGGATCGTCGTCAGGAACTCGCCCGTCCAGGCCAGCAGATCGCGGCCGACCAGCGGCTTGCCGCCGATGCGGGCCGTCGCCGGGCGGGGCACCAGGATCTGCTGCGTGTTCGGCTTGAGCACCGTGCGCGGGTGCAGCCGCTTGAGCCGCAGTTCCTGCGACTCGCGCAACTCCACCGGCGAGAAGCGGACGTTGGAGCCCTGGAGGGTGATGTCGGTGACTCCGCAGGAGCGGGCGAGCATCCGCAGTCCGGCGACGAGGAGGAGGTTCTCCACCGGCTCCGGCAGCTTGCCGTAGCGGTCGGTGAGCTCCTCGCGGACCGCGGCGATGTCCTCCTCCGAGGTGGCGGCGGCGATCGCCCGGTAGGCCTGGAGCCGCAGCCGCTCGCCGGGCGCGTAGTCGTGCGGGACGTGCGCGTCCACCGGCAGCTCGATCTTGACCTCCAGCGGCGGTTCCTCCTCGGCACCGCCCTCGATGGAGGCCCGGTAGTCGGCGACGGCCTCGCCGACCATGCGGACGTACAGGTCGAAGCCCACCCCCGCGATGTGGCCGGACTGTTCACCGCCGAGCAGGTTGCCCGCGCCGCGGATCTCCAGGTCCTTCATCGCGACGTACATGCCCGCGCCCATCTCGGTGTGCTGGGCGATGGTGGCCAGCCGCTCGTGGGCGGTCTCGGTGAGCGGCTTCTCCGGCGGGTAGAGGAAGTAGGCGTAGCCGCGCTCCCGGCCCCGGCCCACCCGGCCGCGCAGCTGATGGAGCTGCGAGAGGCCGAAGTTGTCGCCGCGCTCGACGATCAGGGTGTTGGCGTTGGAGATGTCGATCCCGGACTCCACGATGGTGGTGGAGACCAGCACGTCGAACTTCTTCTCCCAGAAGTCGACCACGACCTGCTCGAGGGCGCCCTCCGTCATCTGTCCGTGCGCGGTGGCGATCCGCGCCTCGGGGACGAACTCCCGCAGCCGCGCCGCGGCCCGGTCGATCGACTCCACCCGGTTGTGGATGTAGAAGACCTGGCCCTCGCGCAGCAGTTCACGGCGGATCGCCGCACCGATCTGCTTCTGCTCGTACGGGCCGACGAAGGTCAGCACCGGGTGCCGCTCCTCCGGCGGCGTGGTGATCGTCGACATCTCGCGGATGCCGGTGACCGCCATCTCCAGCGTCCGCGGGATCGGGGTCGCCGACATGGTGAGGACGTCGACATTGGCGCGGAGCTTCTTCAGCTGCTCCTTGTGCTCGACACCGAAGCGCTGCTCCTCGTCGACGATGACCAGCCCCAGGTCCTTGAACTTGGTCTCGGACGAGAACAGCCGGTGGGTGCCGATCACGATGTCGACCGAACCGTCCTTCAGGCCCTCCAGAACGGCCTTGGCCTCGGTGTCGGTCTGGAACCGCGACAGGGCGCGGGTGACCACCGGGAACTGGGAGTACCGGTCCGAGAAGGTGCCCATGTGCTGCTGGACGAGGAGTGTGGTGGGGACCAGGACGGCCACCTGCTTGCCGTCCTGCACCGCCTTGAACGCGGCACGGACCGCGATCTCCGTCTTGCCGTAGCCGACGTCGCCGCAGATCAGCCGGTCCATCGGGACCGACTTCTCCATGTCCTCCTTGACCTCGGCGATGGTGGTGAGCTGGTCGGGCGTCTCCGCGTACGGGAAGGCGTCCTCCAGCTCGCGCTGCCAGGGGGTGTCCGGGCCGAAGGTGTGGCCGGGGGCCGCCATCCGCGCCGAGTACAGCTTGATCAGGTCGGCGGCGATCTCCTTGACGGCCTTCTTGGCCCGCGCCTTGGTCTTCGTCCAGTCTGCTCCGCCGAGCCGGTGCAGCGTCGGGGCCTCGCCGCCGACGTACTTGGTGACCTGCTCCAGCTGGTCCGTCGGCACGAACAGCCGGTCGCCGGGCTGGCCGCGCTTGGCCGGGGCGTACTCGACGAGGAGGTACTCGCGGGTGGCGCCCTGGACGGTGCGCTGCACCATCTCCACGTACCGGCCCACGCCGTGCTGCTCGTGGACGATGAAGTCGCCCGGCTCCAGGGTCAGCGGGTCGATGGTCTTGCGGCGGCGGGCCGGCATCCGGCCCATCTCCTTGCCCGCGGCCTTCTGCCCGGACAGGTCGGTCTCGGTGAGCACCGCCAGCTTCAGGCCCGGGTCGATGAAGCCGTAGTCGATGGAGCCGCAGGCCACATGGACCACGGACGGGGCGATCTCGCCGAGGTCGCCCGCCCGGCCCCCGGCGTCGGCGAGCCGGGCGGCGATGCCCTCGCCGCCCAGGACCTCGACGGTACGGGCCGCCGGACCGTGCCCCTCGGTGACGTAGACGGTGCGCCAGCCCTCGGCCAGCCAGCCCTTGGTGTCGGCCAGCGCCCGGGCGGTGTCGCCACGGTAGCTCTCGGGGGCGTGCATCCCGAGCCGGAGCGCGTCCCCCTCCAGCTCGGTGTCGGTGGTGAACGGGCTCACCGTCCACCACATCATCCCCAGCTCGCGCGCCCGGTCCCGGACGTCGGCGATGCCCCACAGCGAGGCGGCGCCGACATCGATGGGCGCCTCGCCGCCGCCGGCGGTGGCCGCCCAGGACGCCTGCAGGAACTCCTGGCTGGTGGCGACCAGGTCGGCGGCCCGGGTGCGCACCCGCTCGGGGTCGCTGACGACGGCCATGCTGCCCGCGGGCAGCACGTCCAGCAGCAGTTCCATCTCGTCGACCAGGACGGGGGCCAGCGACTCCATGCCCTCGACGGCGATCCCCTCGGCGATCTTCCCGAGGAGTTCGGTGAGCTCGGGGTGCTGCTCAGCGAGGGCGGCGGCGCGGGCGCGCACCTCCTCGGTGAGCAGCAGCTCGCGGCAGGGCGGCGCCCACAGACCGTGTTCGGCGACTTCGAGGCTGCGCTGATCGGCGACCTTGAAGTAGCGGATCTCCTCGACGTCGTCGCCCCAGAACTCGATCCGGAGCGGGTGCTCCTCGGTGGGCGGGAAGACGTCGAGGATGCCGCCGCGCACCGCGAATTCTCCGCGCTTCTCGACCAGCTCGACCCGGGAGTACGCGGCCGCGGCGAGGGCGTCCGTCACCTCGCCGAGGTCGGCGCTGTCCCCGCCGCGCAGGCTCACCGGCTCCAGGTCGCCCAGGCCCTTGACCTGCGGCTGCAGGACGGAGCGGATCGGCGCCACCACGACGCTGACGGGCCCGGCGGACGGGTCGTCCGGGGCCGGGTGCGCCAGCCGCCGCAGCACGGCGAGGCGCCGGCCCACGGTGTCGGACCGGGGTGAGAGCCGCTCGTGCGGCAGCGTCTCCCACGACGGGTACTCGACCACGCCGTCCGCCGGCAGCAGCGACCGCAGGGCGGCTGCGAGGTCCTCGGCCTCACGCCCGGTGGCGGTCACGGCGAGAACGGGCCGCCCGGCCGAGCGGGCCAGAGCGGCGATGGCGAAGGGACGGGCGGCGGGCGGGCCGACGAGATCCACCTGCGGGCGGTTGCCGTCGGCGGCTGCCTTCACCGCTTCCGCGAGCGCGGGATCATTGACGACGACGTCGAGCAGACCGTGCAGGCTCATGAAGGCTTTCCCGTCCCGGGGTGGACATGACGAACGTGTGGACATGACGAACGCGGCGGACAACGCACACCGCCCGACACGTGGAAACGGGCCGGGTTGGTCCAGAGTACGTCGCTGCACCGACAGCCGGGGGCGGGCAGCGGGAGAGGGGCGGGAGCCTGGGCTGTGACCTGCGGGGATACCGGGCAGCGGGGGCCTGGGGACGGGCTCGCGCCCTTACGCTCCGGGGTGGCGGGCGCGGGGAGCCGGGTGCGACGGTGAATCCCGAGCCTGCAGCCGACGCCACGCGGCGAGGAGTGGGGGGACTCAGCCGACCTCGTCGACATGACCGACGGCGCTCGGCGCCGTGCGGACGGTCACGGCATGCATTCCTTCACCCCCTCGGTCACGTAGACGGAGGAGACCTTCCAGACTCCCTCGGCGCCCTTCTCCAGACGGAGCGTGTAACGGCTGTAGCTAGTCTTCGGGTCAGGGGCGTTCCTGTAGACCTTATTCGTCTTCTTATTCTTGCTGAACACCTTGCTCTGGTCCCGGCACGTCACCAGTCCGGCGGTCCCGTCCTTGATGGCCACCTTGCCGTCGAAGTACCGGTCCTTCCCGGTGGGAGCCAGGTTTTCCTTGATGTTCAGACCGATCTGCGTAGCGGCGTATTTCGTTCCGCCGGCCGTCGAGTAGAACAGGTAGGCAGGGTCCTTGAGGTCATTCCGTGCGCTGGCTCGCTTCATTCCCCGGAAGAACTGCTCGGCGTCCCTGTAAACGGCATCCTCAGCAGGTTTCCCGGTTCCGCCCCAGGCGAAGTTCATTTCGAGGTCGTCGGGCAACCCGACGCTCGGCCTGCCCGCAGGGGCCGAGGGCGACGCACTCGGAGTCTCCGATCCGGCCTTCTTCGCCCCTTCGATCCCCTTCGGGGAGGGTTCGGACTCCCCTCCGCAGGCTGCCAGCAGCATCGCCGAAGCCGCCAACAGGGCCGCCGCGGGAATCCGTGCTCGCTGTCGCATTTTCAACTTCCGTACTCTCGCTGGTAGTTGGACTGTCCAGCACGCTACTGCAAGCACATCCGAGCCGCCCCTGAGGCCTCTCGGGAACTCGACCGGGACGCGACCAGGAAGTGGCGAGTCCGCATCGTGGGAAACCCGGGCCCACGAGACGACGCGGCCCGGGTGCGCTCCCCCGCAGCGCACCCGGGCCGTCGTGATCGCGTTCAGTGGCGGCTTTGCCCGGCACCGAATGCGCCCCCGGTCGGGCCCCACCTCCGGGTCGGGCCCGCTCCACAGGTTAGGGAGCGGCGGACATCGCAGACCTCCTCCGCCGGGACGAGCCACGGGAGGGGAGAAGCCGCATGCCTCCCCCTAAGGGATGACCGCCAGGGGAGGACCGGCGGCCGGAGATGAGCCGCACGAGGTGACCGACAGGACGCGTCGCCCGCCCGCCGCTGACGGCCCGGGCCTCCCGAGCCACGCCCCTCCGGCCCGTTCTCCGGACTCATCCGGCATGGAAGGGTGTGGGGTACACAGACCGACGGAGGGGGAAGCGTGGGCGGGACCGCAGGACGTACCAGCCGGGACGCGGCGCCTGCCTCCGGCTCCCCGCCGGCGGCCCGCCGCGGGCCCGTGGTCGCCGCGCTGATGCTCGCGATGGCACTGGCCGCGCTCGACGGCACCATCGTCTCGACCGCCGTCCCGCAGATCGTCGGCGACCTCGGCGGCTTCTCCGTCTTCTCCTGGCTCTTCTCCGGCTACCTGCTGGCCGTCACGGTCACGCTGCCCGTCTACGGCAAGCTGTCCGACACCTTCGGCCGCAAGCCGGTCCTCGTCTGCGGGATCAGCCTGTTCCTCCTGGGCTCGCTGCTGTGCGCCGGCGCCTGGGACATGGCCGCCCTGATCGCCTTCCGGGTGGTGCAGGGGCTGGGCGGCGGGGCGATCCAGGGCACCGTCCAGACCGTCGCCGCCGACCTCTACCCGCTGAAGGAACGGCCCCGGATCCAGGCCCGGCTGTCCACGGTCTGGGCCGTGTCGGCCGTCGCCGGCCCCGCCGTCGGCGGGCTGCTCGCCGCCTACGCGGACTGGCGGTGGATCTTCCTGATCAACCTGCCGGTCGGCGCGGTCGCGGTGTGGCTGATCCTCCGTCACCTGCACGAGCCCCGCCGGGCCCGCGACCGGAAGCCGCGCATCGACTGGGCCGGCGCCCTGGGCGTGTTCGCCTGCGGCGGGCTGCTGCTCACCGCCCTCGTCCAGGGCGGGGTCGCCTGGCCCTGGCTGTCCGCCCCGTCGCTCGCCCTGTTCGGCGCCGGAGCGCTGTGCGCGGCGGCCACCGTGGCCACCGAACGGCGGGCGGCAGAACCGATCATTCCGGGCTGGGTCTGGAAGCGGCGCACCATCGCGGCCGTCAACCTGGCGCTCGGCGCGCTCGGCCTGCTCATGATCGCCCCGACGGTCTTCCTGCCGACCTACGCCCAGTCCGTCCTCGGCCTCGGCCCCATCGCCGCCGGATTCGTCCTCTCCGTCATGACGCTGAGCTGGCCGCTGTCCGCCGCGCTCAGCAGCCACGTCTACAACCGCATCGGCTTCCGGCGCAGCGCCCTCGTCGGCATCGGCGCGGCGGCCCTGATCCTGCTCGCCTTCCCCCTGCTGCCCTACCCCGGAGCCCCCTGGCAGCCCGCCCTGATCATGCTGCTGCTCGGCGCCGCCCTCGGCATCTTCCAACTGCCGCTCATCGTGGGCGTGCAGTCGACCGTGCGGTGGGCCGAACGCGGCACCGCCACCGCATCCGTCCTGTTCTGCCGGCAGGTGGGCCAGAGCGTCGGAGCGGCGCTCTTCGGAGCCGTCGCCAACGCCACCCTGGCCCGGCATCTCGCCACCGCACCGGCCGCGATGCGCTCCGGGCTCCCCGACGACCTCGACTCCGTCTCCCACGCCCTGGAACACCCCGGGTCGCTCAGCGCCCCGGCAGCGGACTACCTGCGGCGCGCGGTCGACACGGCCGTCGACCATGTGTACGTGGGGGCCGCCGCCGCAGCCGTCCTCGCCTTCCTCGTCCTGCTGTTCCTGGCGCCGCGCCGCTTCCCGGTCCTGCCCGACGGCGAGACGGACTGAGCACGGGCCGGCCCGGCCCCCGTGACGTCCACGCCCCACCGGGCCTTCACCGCCGGGAGCCCGACGGAGCACGGCGTCGGCACAGCGCCGCCGGGACCGGCACCCTCACGTCCCGGAGAACGCCCCGCGCAGCCGCCCGGAGCCCGGAGCCCCCCGAGCACCCGCCCGGAGCCCGGAGAACCCGCCCGCCGCACCGACCCCCCGTCAGCCCTCCGGGCGCGGCGCCGGCCCGGGCACCGCGCCCGGGTCCCGTTCCATCCCGCCCGCGAGCCCCGACAGCGTGCTGCGTACCCGCGCCATGTGCTCCCGCAGCTCCTCCCGCTGCCCTTCGTGCTCCTGCAGCAGCCGCTCGGTCTCCTGCTCCACCCGCTCCTCCCACGCCCGGGCCCGCGCCACCAGCTCCGCGCCGCGCGTCTCCGCGTCCTCCTGCCAGGCGCGCGCCGCCTGCTCCACCTCGGTGTGCGCCCGCTGCGCCTCCCCCAGCGTCGCCTCCGCCCGCTCGAAGAGGCTCTCGATCCGGGCGTCCGACTCCGCCTCCGCGTCGGCGATCGCCCGTTCGGCCTCCGCCGCCCGCTCGGCGATCTCCTGCTCCTGCGCGGCGAGCAGCGCGGCGGTCCGCCGGCGCACCTCCGTCAGCACCGCCGTCGCGTCCGTACGCCACTCCTGGGCGTCCTGCCGGGCCCCGGTCCGCAGATCGTCGACCACCCGCTGGGCCGCCACCGCGCACCGTTCGGCCCACGCCTCCGCCTCGCCCCGCACCTCGACGGCATAGGTCCGCCCCCCGTCCTGGACCGCGAGCGCCTCCTCCTCCGCCTCCTCCCGGAACTCCCGCGCCGCGACCTCCGCCCGCTCCCGCAGACCCGCCGCCTCGGCCTCGGCGATGGCGAGCATCTCCTGCGCCCGCGGCCCCAGCGCCTCGTACGTCTGCGGTGGCAGCGCCGCGACCTCGGCCTGCAGCCGCTGGACTTCCTCCTCCAACTCCTTGGCGAGGACGGTGAGCCGCGCCGCGCGCTCCCAGGCCTCGTCCCGGTCGGCCGACAGCCGGCCCACGGCACGGTCGACCTGCGCGGGACCGTAGCCGCGTTCCCGGCCGCGAACGACGGCGAAGCCGTGAGGTGACACAGACGCACTCATCTTGAAGCCCCTTTTGGTCCGTCATGCAACGCTCTGCGCGCCATCTTTCTGGATCGGAGCGATCCACTCATAACGCGACACTCCGCCACACTCCTGCCCAAGGATGCGCCGAGAGCACCCGAGTACGGAACCGCCCCACCGGCCGCACCACGGCCGGACGGGCATCCGGGGCACCCACGGCCCCGGGCCCACCGGACAGCGGCAGCACGAACCGGCAGCACAAAAGGACCGGGCGTCCGGCCTGTTTCCACAGGCCGGACGCCCGGTCCGGCACACCCGTTCGTCGGGGCGACACGAGTCGAAAGGGCCTACAACAGCCCGTCCCACATCTGCTCGAGCAGCACCGCCCACCAGTTGTCCGGCGACGACAGGGCCGCCGGGTCCAGGGCGGCCAGCTGCGCCTGGAAGTCGACGGTCCAACGGCCCGCCTGGTCCGGCGTCAGCCCGAACCGCAGCCGCCACATCCGGCCCAGCAGCGCCAGGCAGCGGACGAACTCCGGCAGCCCGGAGTTGACGAACTGCGGCGCCACCGGCTGCCCGCCCGGGCCCGCCTCCACCGGCACCGCCACGATCGCCGCCGTGCCGTACTGCACACACAGCTGACGGCCGAAGTCGCTGCCCATCACCAGGTACGACGCCGCGTCCGGAGCCGGCTGCACCGCACGCTCGGCGGCGAGCTCCGCCAGCGTGGGCACCGGGCGGCCCGGCTGGGCCTGCGCCCAGAAGAACGGGCCCATGTCCAGCGGCAGCCCGGCCCAGACGAGGGTCTGCCCGACCACGTCCGGAACGCCCTGCCGGGACACCGCACGCTGGTCGAAACGGAACACGCCCTGCGGACCGAACGCCTGCATCAGCTCCTGCGCCAGGCCCTCCGCCGGAACCGGGGGAACCCGTTGCACCTGGCTCGGGTGCGGCAGCGGCACCCGGTTCGGCGCCGGCCGCGCGGGCCCGTCCGCCACCTGGTGCAGCTCACCCTGATGATCGATCAGATGCCGGACGCCCTGCTGACGGGAGGCGTGATCGAGGCCGTACGCGGCGGTGTGGCTGATCCGCACCTGCGGCCAGGTCTCCCGGATCATCCGGGCGCAGTAGCCGCCTGGCAGATCACAGGACTCCAGCTCCGTGTGCAGCTCCAGCACCTGCTGCGGCGGCACCCCCATGGCGCGCAGCTCGTGCAGGATCTGCCACTCCGGGTGCGGGGTGCCCGGCGCGGAACGGCGGATGAGCTGCTGCTCCGAGCCGTCCTGCGCGCGGTAGCGGAGGACGGCCATGTAGCCGGGGCCGACCATGGGCTGACCGTTCGGGGCCTGCGGGTAGCCGTACCCGCCCGGCGGCACACCGGGCGCACCCTGGGGCACGCCGGGCGCGCCCTGGGGCGGCTGGGCCCCGGGCGGCACACCGGGAGCACCGGGCGGCTGCGGCGCGCCGGGACCGCCCTGCGGAGGCATCGGCGCGCCGGGCGGCGCGAACACGGTGGCGGCGGCATGCACCCCACCCGGCGCACCCTGCTGTCCCTGCGCACCCGTCGGCCCCGGTACGCCCTGCTGCCCGGGAGCGCCCGGAGGGCCCGGAGGCTGCGGGGCGGCCGGGCCCGGAGCGGCCGGCGGCGGACCGGGAGGCTGCGGAGCACCCGGACCACCCGTACCCGGACCGGCCAGCATCGTCGCCGCATGATGCACACCACCCGGACCACCCGACTGACCGGGAGCACCCGGAGGCCCCGGAGGCTGCGGAGCACCCGAACCCGGCACCCCGGGAGCGCCCGGAGGCTGCGCGGCACCCGCGCCCGGAGCGCCCGGCGGCGGACCGGGAGGCTGCGGAGCACCCGGACCACCCGTACCCGGACCGGCCAGCATCGTCGCCGCATGATGCACACCACCCGGACCACCCGACTGACCGGGAGCACCCGGCGGGCCCGGAGGCTGCGGAGCACCACCCGGCCGGCCGGACTGCCCCGGCCCGGCGGGGGGCTGCGCGCCCGCACCGGGAACGCCCGGAACACCCGGAGGCCGCGGACCGTTCGGGTCCGCGCTCTCCGGCGGCAGCGCCGGAGCCAGCTGCGTCGGGATGTAGCCGCCCGCCGGCGCGCCCGGAGCACCCGGGCCCGACGCCGGAGCGCCCGCTCCCGGCGTGCCCGGCGCACCGGGCGGCGGAGTACCGGGGCCCGCACCGCGCGGAGCACGCGCCGTGTCCGCGTCCGCGATGTCCGCGGCGTTCGGCCCCGGCCGCCGGCCCGCGTCCGGAGGGCCCGGCGGCCGCTGCGGAGCGCCGGCGGCCGGCTCGCCCCAACCCGGATCCGCCTCACTGCCCAGCGCCGGGGACACCGCCGTCGGCGGCAACTGGCTGCCGCCCGACATCAGCGCGGTCTTCGCCTCGGCACTCGCCGCGGGCGGCGGAGTGCCGCCCCCGTCCACACCGGACAGCGGCGGCGCGAACACCGTCTGCGGCAGGCCCACGGACCGGTCGTCGTCATCGCCCCGCGGCGTCGCGTCGGCCCACGGCGTACCCCCCGACGACGCACCCGCGCCGTCCGAGGAGCCGCCCGGCCGCGCGGGAACACCGTCCGAGGCCGTCGGCTCGGAGTCCGCCGACGCGCCCCCACCGGACCCGGCGCCCGAACCCGCCTCCGGCCACTGCGACGCACCCGCGGCCGAGGACGAACCGCCCCCGCCCGCCGTCGGCGCACCGCCCGCGGCCGACCCGGACCCCTGCGACCGCTGATCCGGAATACCGATCGCGTCCGCCGCGTCCTGCAGCCACTGCGGCGGCGTCAGCAGGAACGACGTCGCCTCCAGATCGATCCGCTGCGGCGGCACATCCGCCGCGGCGTCGTCATCGGCCACGCCGTACAGCTCCTCGTACCGGCGGATCACCTCGCCCACCGGCAGCCCCGGCCACAGCGTGGCCTCCCCGCTGTCCCGGGCGATCACCATCCGGGCCCGGCAGCCGTCCGAGGAACCGCCGTCCCCCGGACCGCCCTCCCGGCCCTCGGCCCACACCACGAAACCCAGGTCGAACTCCCGCACCCGCACCTCACGCTGCTGGTACGGAGCCACATCGGTGTTGACCCAGCGCTCCCCGCGCTCCTGCGCCTGCGCGAACGTCACCATCGCGCTCACCCCTCCACCGGGACGGCACGCGCGAAGCCGCCGTCCACCATCAGGTTCGCGACGGTCTCCAGCTCCGGCGGGCTGCCCGCCAGCCGCTGGAGGAAGTCGTCGAAATCGTCACCGCAGGGCAGCAGCAGCGACTCGACCCGCTCCTGCACCGACAGGCCGTCCCGGTCCCGCGCGTCGTCGTACGCGCAGAACCACACCGAACCCGTCGCCTGCCCCTTCACCTTCACCGCGACCACGCCGCCCTGCACGAAGGCCACGCCCAGATAGTCCTTGGTCAGGTGGTCCCGCAGACACTTGTTGGCATACACCAGGTCATTGACCGCGGCCTCGTCCCGCACCGCCAGGAACGGCTGGTCCACCAGCAGCCCCAGCTCCGCGTCGAGCGCCACCCCCACCGGCGCGCAGCCGCCCGCCGCCTTCAGGAACGCCCGGTACGCCCCCGGCAGCCGGTAGCCGAGATCCTCCTCGACACCGGCCACCTGCTCCTCGGTGACCGCCAACGACCGCGCCGGCAGCCCGAAGTGCGCCGGACGGGTCTCCTGCAAAGGCCGCGTGCCGCGCTTGGTCTGGTCCACCGCGGCCGTCGCCAGCCCGCCGTGGTGCCGCAGCAGCGCCTTCACCTCGACCGGGACCAGCTCCATCCGGCGCGTGCCCGCCACGTGATGCCACGTCCAGCCGTGCGGCGTGGCCACCGGCGACAGACTGGCCCAGAGCTCGTGCCCGTCGGCGTGCAGCGCGGCGTTCGCCGACACGTAGTCCGTCAGCCGCAGCTCGTCGACACCGAAACCCTCCGGAGGGTCGGCGATCTCCGCGGCAGCGCGGGCATACGGGGAGAAATCCGGGAAACCGTCCCCGTCCACCTGCACGCCCTTCGGGTGCCGAGCGGCCCGGACCGGGTCCGGAAAGTGCACGACCTGCCCGGCGTAGGCCGTGTTCGGTGGCGCGGCCTGCTGCCCGAGCCGACCTGTCGTCATGGCGGATGCCCCCTGCTGCGTCTGGCTGAATGCGCACAGCCTATGCGCTGCCGACGCAGGCGGGCCCGCCCCCGCGGACCACGGCCCGCAGCCCGCCCCGGGGCACCCGCACCGGCCGGACGGCTCCCCACCCCGCATCGCACCGGCCGGCACGGCCCACCCGGATGAGCATCCATCGGTGACGTCCCGTCACCCACCCGTGACCACCGGTCGAACGACGCGCCGCAGCCTCCCCCTCGGCTTCCCCATCCGCCTGCCCATTTGGCAGGCTGTCCCCGCAACTCGGGGGATTGCACGGGAGGGAAGCACCACCATGAGCGCAACCGAAGCAGCACCACCACCGGGCGACCCCCGGCTCAGCTGGAGCAGCACCGACGACACCGTCGGCCCGCCCCCGCTGCTCCACCGCCGCGACGGCATCCTGCCCGCCGTCGCAGCCGCCCTCTCCGTCCGCGGCGAAACCCTCACCGCCACCGCCCCCAAAGTCGGCCGGCCACCCGCCCTCCACCCCCTGGTGCAGGACTTCCTCGACACCCTCCCCACCGACCGGCGGGAACGCTTCACCGGCCGATGTCCCGAAGCACTGCTGCTCTCCCGCTACCTGACCGGCACCGAATCGGCCCGCAGCAAACGCGCCTCCCGAAAACCTCTCACCCACGGCGAAGCCCGGCGCGCCCTCAAACAGTCCAAACTCACCGCCCGGCGCATCCGCGAGGACGGCGACCCGCAACACGGCGCCTACGCCCCGCCCTGCCGCTCCTGCGCCTCACTCCTCGCCCACTTCGGCGTCCGCGCCATCGACCCGACGAACGGGAGCTGATGTGCGCGCCTTCGACCGCACCGCCGCCACCCGCTTCCCCGTACCCGTCGACGCCGCCCTGCGCGAAGCCGGCTGGGAACCCGGCCGCTGGAACATCACCCAGGCCGAGATCTGGGCCGACGCGCTGCGCGCCCACACCTCCCCCGTCGGACACCGGCACACCGTCTTCCCCGCCGCCGTCGAGGCCTGGGCCGAATTCGGCGGCCTGCGCATCGTCCCCGCCGGACCCGGACGCCACATCGCCCCCACCCCGCTCGTCTTCGACCCGCTGCGCGGCCTCCACCTCGCCCGCACCCTCGCCGACCTCGGACGCGCCCTCGGCACGGAGATCTGCCCCCTCGGCGAGGAGACCGGCGGCACCGGAGCCGCCCTCGCCATCGACACCGAAGGCCGCGTCTACAGCCTCGACCACACCGGCGACTGGTACCTCGGCGCCGACGTCGACCAGGCCCTCGCCACCCTCCTCACCGGCACCGCCCCCACCCGCCTGACCGCAAGCCGCTGACCGACCCACCGAACCCCGGACACAAGCAGGGAATAAGCGCCGGCATTCAGCCACACGCCCCCGCACCAAGACCCGAACGCAAGAAGCGGAGCAGCAGGGCCGGGTGACACCACCCCGGACTCAAGGGCGCGGGCCCGCAGGACTGAGCGAACGCAAGGGCGCGGCACCACCGGCCCGGCCCGGACACGACGGCAGCGGGCCCCGCAGGGCGGGATGAACGTCAGACGGCGCGCCACGACGGGCCGAGCGGTCCGGACGCAAGGGCCCGGGCCCGCAGGACTGAGTGAACACAAGGGCGCGGTGCCACCGACCAGGCCCGGACATGACGGCAGCTGGGGCCGGCAGGGCGGGGTGAACCCAAGGGGGTGGGGGCGCAGGGGTGGGGGTTCCGGAAACTTCCGTGTATTTGTGGGCCCCCAGGGCCCGTAAATATACGTTCCGGAACCCCCACCCCGGAGCCCCCACCCCCGAAACCACCCACACACCCGCACCCACACAACCAAGGCCCGCACAAACGAACCGCACGCGGCCCCCGCACGAAACCTCACGCCATACGCGGCGCGCCACCCCCCACACCCGAACCGGCACCGGCACCGGCGCCCGCACCCGCCCCCCGATCCGGCAGCACCGCCGACACCCGGAACCCCCCCGCCTCAGTCGGACCCGACACGAACCCCCCGCCCAGCGCCCGCACCCGCTCCCGCATCCCCACCAGCCCATTGCCCCCGCTCGGCAAACGCGCATCCGAACCGCCCTCCGCAGCAGGCCCGTTCTCCACCAGCACCGCCACCTCGGCCTCCCGGCGCGCCAGCCTCACCCGCGCCCGCGCCCCCGCCGCATGCTTGTGCACGTTCGTCAACGCCTCCTGCACCACCCGGTACGCCGTCTGCTCCACCTGCGGCGCATACGACCGCTCCTCCCCCTCCACCGACAGCTCCACGACCATCCCCGCCGCCCGCGACTCCCCCACCAGCGTCCCCAACTCGCTCAACTGCGGACCGTCCCCCACCGGCACCCCCGCCGACATCCCCGTCGACATCCCCGCCGGAACCCCCGGCGACGCCCCCTCCGGCACCCCGCCCACAGCCCCCTCAGCCACGACCGGCCGCACCACACCCGCAGCACCCGCCGCACCCGCCGCACCCGCCGCACCCGCAGCACCCGCCGCACCCGCAGCGCCCGCCAAGCCCCCCGGCCCCCCGGCACCCCCGACCGCAGCGGCACCCGCAGCGGCCCCCGGCACACCCACGGCAGCCCCCTCCGGGTCCGCCACGGACACCGACCCCTCACCCGTCCGCAGCACCCCCAGCATCTCCCGCAACTCCGTCAGCGCCTGGCGCCCCATGTCCCCCACCAGAGCCGCGTTCCGCGACGCCCGCTCCGGATCCTTCAACGCCACCGCCTGCAACGCCGCCGCATGCACCACCATCAACGACACCCGGTGCGCCACCACGTCGTGCATCTCCCGGGCGATCCGCGTCCGCTCCTCGCTCCGCGCCCACTCCGCCCGTTCCTCGGCCCGCTCCGCCAGCAGCGACAACTCCCGCTCCAGCCCGTCCGCACGCTCCCGCAGGCTCTCCACCAGCCGGCGCCGCGCCCCGACGTACAGGCCCAGCAGCAGCGGAGGAGCGGTCAGCCCCAGCGCCATCAGCACCGAGACCAGCACCGTCACCCAGACCGGCGGCGCATAGCCCTCCTGCTGCACGTCCTGGTGGAAACGGATGAACGTGATCAGCAGCGTGCCCGCCAGCGACATCCCCGCCACCGCGACCGTCACCCGGCGCGGCACCTCCGAGGCGGCCAGCGTGTACAGCGCGACGATGCCGAGCAGAAAGCCCATCTCCGCCGGGATCACCGCGATCGAGACCAGCACCACCGCGACCGGCCACCGCCGCCGCAACACCAGCGACGCCCCGGACACCAGCCCCAGCAGCACCCCGAGCGTGACCGGAATCCGTACCTCGTGTGCGAAGGCCATCCCCTCGAACACGCACTCCACGGCAGCGACGACGGCGAGCACGATGTCCAGCACCATGCTCCGCCGTCTGGCCCACCACCACGGACCTCCCGGCACCTGCGCACCGCTCTCCGTGACTACCCCCGTTGTGGTCATACGCACCAGCGTACGGGCGGGTGCCGGCCTATTCCGGGTCCCCGTCGGCACCGACAACCCCGGTGAACACCCGCGATATCCATGTCTTCCACCCGAAACAATGAATCAGGCAGATTTTCGATACATGACGGGGAATACACCGGCAGGCTGAGCATATGGTTCAAGCCAAAACCGAATTACGGGAGCGCGCCCGGGAGCTCCGCCGGGCCGGAGAGACGTACGACGCGATCGCGGCCCGGCTGGGCGTCTCGAAGAGCTCGGTCTCGCTCTGGGTCCGGGACCTCCCGAAGCCCGACCGCCGCGCCGACCACGCCCGCCTGATGGCCGAGGCCCGCTGGGCACCCCACCGGCGAGCACGGGACATCACCCGCCAGCAGACGAAACTCGCGGCCGCGCAGCAGGTCGGCCGGCTCACCGACCGGGAGCTGTTCCTGATCGGGGTGGGGCTCTACTGGTCGGAGGGGACGAAGTCCAAGCCCGCCCGGCCGAGCGAACGCGTCCGGTTCATCAACAGCGACCCCGACATGATCCGCGTCTATCTGGCCTGGCTCCGGCTCCTCGGGGTGGGCCGGGAGCGGTTGGGCTTCCACGTGGCGATCCACGAGTCGGCCGACGCGGCCGCCGCCGAGCGCTACTGGGCGGAGCTGGTCGGCGCCGACGCAGCGGCGTTCGGGGCGACGACACTCAAGCGGCACAATCCACGAACGGTGCGGACGAACACCGGGCCCGCCTATCGCGGTTGCCTGACGGTCTCCGTCCGGGACGGCGCCGACCTTTACCGTCGCATCGAGGGCTGGTGGTACGGCATAGTGGTGGGGGCCGGATCGACGATCTAGGCAACCGGTCCGGACACTTGTCCTGATTGGCCAAGTTTGCTATCCGCTGTGGTGTAATCGGCAGCACTGCTGGTTTTGGTCCAGTAAGTCCGGGTTCGAGTCCTGGCAGCGGAGCTCGCCTTCCCCTTCCTCGGGTCCTGACCGTTTCCGGTCGGGACCCGCCCGCGTTTCCGGCCCGAATCACCCCGGTATCCTGCGGGTGTCCACCACCCGAAGCCGAAGGGCACACCCGTGAGCGCCAACCGCCCGGCAGCCGTCGTCGTTCTCGCAGCGGGTGAGGGCACCCGCATGAAGTCGGCGACCCCCAAGGTCCTGCATTCCCTCTGCGGTCGCTCCCTCGTCGGCCACGTCGTCGCCGCGTCCCGTGAGCTCGACCCGGAGCACCTCGTCGTGGTCGTCGGCCACGCCCGTGAGCAGGTCTCCGCTCATCTCGCCGAGATCGACCCCGCCACCCGTACCGCCGTGCAGCACGAGCAGAACGGCACCGGCCACGCGGTCCGCATGGGCCTGGAGGAGCTGGCCGGAGGCGGTGACGCGGCGCCGGCCGGCGGCACCGTGGTCGTCGTCTGCGGCGACACCCCGCTGCTGACCGGGGAGACGCTCCAGCGCCTCTCCGACGTCCACTCCGCCGACGGCAACGCCGTGACCGTGCTCACCGCCGAGGTCCCCGACTCCACCGGCTACGGCCGCATCGTGCGGGACCCGGCGGACGGCGCGGTCACCGCGATCGTCGAGCACAAGGACGCCACCGAGGCGCAGCGGGCGATCACCGAGATCAATTCGGGGGTGTTCGCGTTCGACGGCGCGCTGCTGTCGGATGCGCTGGGGAAGGTCCGTACGGACAACAGCCAGGGCGAGGAGTACCTCACGGATGTGCTCGGCATTCTGCGGGAGGCGGGGCACCGGGTGGGTGCCGCGGTGGCGGCGGATCACCGGGAGATCCTGGGGATCAACAACCGGGTGCAGCTCTCGGAGGCGCGCCGGCTGCTGAACGAGCGGCTGCTGCGCGAGGCGATGCTGAGTGGTGTGACGGTGGTGGATCCGGCGTCGACCTGGGTGGATGTGGCGGTGACGTTCGAGCCGGACGTGGTGGTGCATCCGGGGACGCAGTTGCACGGTGCGACGCATCTGGCCGCGGGCGCCGAGGTGGGGCCGGGCTGCACGCTGACGGACACGGTGGTCGGTGAGGGCGCCCGGGTGATCAATACGGTGGCGGACGGTGCGCACGTCGGCGCGGAGGCGAACGTGGGGCCGTATGCGTATCTGCGGCCGGGGACGCGGCTGGGCCGGAAGGCGAAGGCCGGGACGTATGTGGAGATGAAGAATGCCGAGATCGGGGAGGGCGCGAAGGTGCCGCATCTCTCCTATGTCGGTGACGCCACGATCGGTGAGTACACCAATATCGGTGCGGCGAGTGTGTTCGTGAATTATGACGGAGAGCACAAGCACCACACGACGGTGGGCTCGCATTGCAGGACGGGCTCGGACAATATGTTTGTGGCTCCGGTCACGGTCGGGGACGGTGCCTACACCGCTGCCGGCTCGGTGATCACCAAGGATGTGCCCCCGGGTGCGCTGGCGGTCGCGCGCGGCCAGCAGCGCAATATCGAGGGTTGGGTCGCGCGTAAGCGCCCGGGTAGTGCCGCCGCGCAGGCCGCTTCGGCTGCTCGCAAGGAGCCTGACGGCGAGCAGTGACCGTCAAAGGGTGCGCCGTGCGGGGCGTACCGTGATAAGCACACGAAAAGTGTCCCCACCATTTTTCAGCTGGCAAGGAGACTGTTGCTGTGACCGGGATCAAGACGACCGGCGAGAAGAAGTTGATGCTCTTCTCCGGCCGCGCCCACCCAGAGCTGGCCGAGGAGGTCGCGCACCAACTGGGTGTGGGCCTGGTCCCGACGAAGGTTTTCGACTTCGCCAACGGTGAGATCTATGTCCGCTACCAGGAGTCGGCGCGTGGCGCGGACTGCTTCCTGATGCAGAGCCACACGGCTCCCATCAATAAGTGGATCATGGAGCAGTTGATCATGATTGACGCTCTGAAGCGGGCTTCCGCGCGGAGCATCACGGTGATCCTGCCGTTCTTCGGTTATGCCCGTCAGGACAAGAAGCACCGTGGCCGTGAGCCGATTTCGGCGCGTCTGGTGGCGGACCTGCTGAAGACGGCTGGTGCGGACCGGGTGCTCACGGTCGACCTGCACACCGACCAGATCCAGGGCTTCTTCGACGGCCCGGTGGACCACCTCTTCGCGCTGCCGGTCCTGGCGGACTACGTGGGCGCCAAGGTGGACCGGTCGAAGCTGACCGTGGTGTCGCCGGACGCGGGCCGGGTGCGGGTGGCGGACCGGTGGTGCGACCGGCTGGGCGCGCCGCTGGCGATCGTGCACAAGCGGCGGGACAAGGACGTCGCGAACCAGGTGACGGTGCACGAGGTCGTCGGTGATGTGGAGGGCCGGGTGTGCGTCCTGGTCGACGACATGATCGACACCGGTGGCACGATCTGCGCCGCGGCGGACGCGCTGTTCGCGAACGGTGCGGAGGACGTCATCGTGACGGCGACGCACGGTGTGCTGTCGGGTCCGGCGGCGGACCGGCTGAAGAATTCGAAGGTGAGCGAGTTCGTCTTCACGAACACCCTGCCGACGCCGGGTGAGCTGGAGCTGGACAAGATCACGGTGCTGTCGATGGCACCGACGATCGCGCGTGCGGTGCGTGAGGTGTTCGAGGACGGTTCGGTGACGAGCCTGTTCGAGGAGCAGGCCTGACGGTGCCGCCTGCCTGACGGTGCGTGCTGCCTGACGGGTGCCGCCTGCCTGGCGGTGCGTGCTGCCTGACGGTGCCGCCTGCTTGACGGTGCCGGTGCGGCTGTCGCTGCGGCTGCCGACGAGTACGGCTGGCATTGGGCGTCGAGTCCTGCGGGAAGCCCCCGGTTCCGGAGTTCTGCACTCCGGAACCGGGGGCTTCCGTGTGTGCGGGGTCCCCTGCCTGACGGGTGCGGGTGATCGGTTTGGGGGGCGACCGGGCGGCCGGGTAGAATCAGCGGGTTGCTCGGCGAGGGACACCGCTTCACATGAGTGGTGGTCCGTTATCGACGCGCTCTTCGTAGCAGGTCTGTCGTGGGCCGGGTGACGGCCGTCGGATCCATGCTTCCCCTGGAAGCACCACCTGCGAGGAGCGCAGTCATGGCTGAGTACAAGATTTCCGCTGAGGCCCGTACGGAGTTCGGCAAGGGTGCTTCCCGCCGCAACCGTGTCGTCGGCAAGGTCCCGGGTGTCATCTACGGTCACGGTGCCGAGCCGTCGCACGTGCTGATCCCGGCGCACGACCTGATGATGGCCCTGAAGACCCCGAACGTCCTGATCAACCTGCAGGTCGACGGCAAGTCCCAGCTCGTCATCCCGAAGGCCGTCCAGCGTGAGGCCATCCGCGGCTTCCTGGTCCACATCGACCTGCTGGTCGTGCGGAAGGGCGAGAAGGTCACCGTCGAGGTGCCGATCCACGTCGAGGGCGACCTGGCGCCGGGCGGCAACCTGCTCGAGCACGTGCTGAACGCGCTGCCGGTCGAGACCGAGGCGACCCACATCCCGGAGGGCGTGACCGTCTCCGTGGAGGGCCTGGAGGCCGGTGCCTCGATCCACGCCAAGGACATCGACCTGCCGAAGGGCACCTCCCTGGCCGTCGAGGAGGACGCGGTGGTCCTCCAGGTCCTGGCCGCGCAGGCCGAGGAGCCGGCGGGCGAGGAGGGCGAAGAGGCCGCCGAGGCCTGATCGTCCCGGATTCTTCCGAGGTGTCGGCAGCCGCCCCGCTCCGCTGGAGCGGGGCGGTTGTCGTGCAGGGCGGCCGGAGCGGTGGCACCGTACGATCCGGCCGGTACGGGACGGTTCGATCCGCAGCAGGAGAGACGTAGATGAGCGACGTGGACAGCCCCTGGCTCGTGGTGGGTCTGGGCAATCCGGGGCCGGAGTACGCGGCGAACCGTCACAATGTGGGCTTCATGGTGGCGGATCTGCTGGCGGAGCGGATCGGCGGCCGGTTCAAGGCGCACAAGTCGCGTGCGCAGGTGGTGGAGGGGCGGTTCGGCCCGCCGGGGCCGTCGAGCCGCCGGGTCGTCGTGGCGAAGCCGATGTCGTTCATGAACCTGTCGGGCGGCCCGGTGTCGGCGCTGCGGGACTTCTACAAGGTTCCGCTCGCCCATGTCGTGGCGGTCCACGACGAGCTGGACATCGACTACGGGGCGCTGCGGCTGAAGCTGGGCGGCGGGGACAACGGCCACAACGGTCTGAAGTCGATCACGAAGGCGCAGGGCCCGGACTACCACCGGGTGCGCTTCGGGATCGGGCGGCCGCCGGGCCGGATGGATGTGGCGTCGTTCGTGCTGAAGGACTTCTCCGGCGCGGAGCGCAAGGAGCTGGGGTACTTCGTGGACCGGGCGGCGGACGCGGTGGAGTGTCTGATGCTGGACGGTCTGGAGCGGGCTCAGGGTACGTACAACACCTGATCAGGGTACGTACAACACCTAAGGGGACAGCCCCGCCCAAGCTGCAGACCGAAGGTTGACCCAGCGCTTAGCTATGGCCAAGGATCGCCGCCATGGTCAGATCCACGACGAAGCGCAGCCGGGTGAGACGGGCGGGCGAGAGCGCCTTCGGGCTGCTGCTGCTCGGCAGGAATCTGCTGATGGCGGCGGTCGCCCTGGTCATTCTGGTGGCGGGAGTCTGGACGTCGTGGGGGACGGCGCAGTACTCGATGCTGACGAAGGGCCGGGAGCTGGGCACGATGACCGTGGCCCGGTGCGGTGAGAAGTCGTGCACCGGCCCGTTCGTGGCGACGGGGCCCGGCGAGGACCGGCGGACGGTGTCGGTCGACGAGGCGGTCACGCACCGGGAGGGCGAGCGGCTGCTCGTCGCGGTGAAGCCGGGGACGGACGAGGTGGTGCGGACCGGCTGGGGCGGGGTGCTGCACGCCTGGGTGCCGCTGGCGGGCGCGCTGATGCTGGCGGCCGTGGTGGTGGCGGGGGGCTTGCGGATGCGCCGGACGGCGTGGGGGCTGGGTCTCGCGGGGGTGGCGCTGATGGGCGCGTCATTCGCGGTGCTCTGAGCGGACATCCCTGAGCGCTCTGAGCAGACATCCCTGGGCGCACGGCCCTGAGCGCCTGTCCCGGAGCGCCCATCCCTGAGCACACAAGCCCTGATCGCGCATCCCAGAGCGCATATGGCTGCACACGCTTCCCCCAGCGCCGGCCTCTCCGACCATGCCTCTCCGACCACGCGTCACCGATCGCCCGTCACCGGTCGCGCAGTGCTCCCGGCACGCATCAGGGGCCGGCCCACCCGGGCCGGCCCCTGATCCATGTCGCCCGGACGGCGCGTCAGCCGGTGTTGCGGAGGCCGGCCGCCACGCCGTTGACGGTGAGCAGCAGGGCGCGGGAGAGCAGCGGGTCGGGCTCCTCGCCACGCTCGGTCTCGCCGCGCTGCCGGTGCAGCAGGGAGACCTGGAGGTAGGAGATCGGGTCGAGGTAGGCGTCGCGGACCCGGAAGGTCTGCTGGAGCTCGGGCTGGGAGTCGAGGAGTTCCGTGCCGCCGGTGATGCGGAGGACTTCCTTGACGGTGAGCTCGTGCTCGGCCCGGATGACGTCGAAGACGTGCTTGAGGTCGTCGGGGACGAGGGTGTCGACGTAGTGCTGGGCGATCCGCAGATCGGTCTTGGCCAGGGTCATTTCGACGTTGGACAGGAAGTTGCGGAAGAAGTGCCAGTGCTGGTGCATCTCGTCGATGACGGTGTCCAGGCCGGCTTCCCGTGCGGCCTTGAGGCCCGATCCGACGCCGAACCAGCCGGGGACGATCTGCCGGGACTGGGTCCAGCCGAACACCCACGGGATGGCCCGCAGTCCGTCGAGTCCGGCGCCGCTGTCGGGGCGCCGGGAGGGCCGGGAGCCCAGGTGCAGGTCGGCGAGCTGGTCGACGGGGGTGGAGGCGAAGAAGTACGCGGGGAGGTCCGGGTCCTCGACGAGCCGGCGGTAGGCGTTGTGGGCGGCGTCGGAGACGGTGTCCATGGCCGCGTCCCAGCGGGTCAGCGCCTCGTCGGACTGGCGGGGCGCGGTGTGCAGCGCGGAGGCCTGGAGGGTGGCGGCGACGGTGAGTTCCAGGTTCTCCCGGGCCAGGGACGGCACGAGGTACTTGTCGGAGATGACCTCGCCCTGCTCGGTGACCTTGATCTCGCCGTCGAGGGTGCCCCACGGCTGGGCGAGGATCGCGTCGTGGGAGGGGCCGCCGCCGCGGCCGACGGTGCCGCCGCGGCCGTGGAAGAGGCGCAGCCGCACGCCGTAGCGGTGGGCGACGTCGCGGAGCCGGCGCTGGGCGCGGTGGATCTCCCACTGGGAGGTGGTGATGCCGCCGAACTTGGAGGAGTCGGAGTAGCCGAGCATCACTTCCTGGACGTCGCCGCGGAGGGCGACGAGCCGCCGGTAGGAGGGGTCGGCGAGCATCTCGTCGAGGATGCGGTCGGCTTCCTTGAGCTCGTCGGTGGTCTCCAGCAGCGGGACGATGCCGATCCTGGCCCAGCCGGCGTGGAGGTCGACGAGTCCGGCCTCGCGGGCGAGGACGGCGGCGGCGAAGACGTCGTCGGCGCCCTGGCACATGGAGATGATGTAGGACTCGACGACCTCGGGGCCGAACTGTTCGAGGGCTTCGCCGATGGTGGTGAACACGCCGAGGGTCTTGGCGCCGCCGGCGTCGAGCGGGGCGTGCTGCGGGGCGAGCGGGCGGCGGGAGCGGAGCTCCTTGGCGAGGAGCTTGCGCCGGTAGTCGCGCGGCATGTCGGCGTACCGCCAGGACTCCTCGCCGAGCCGGTCGAAGAGCTGACCGAGGGCGTGGTGGTGGGCGTCGGCGTGTTCGCGGACGTCCATGGTGGCGAGCTGGAGCCCGAAGGCGGCCAGGGTGCGGATGGTGCGGTCCATGCGGCCGTCGGCGAACAGCCCGCCACGGTGGGCGCGCAGGGATTCCTGGACGAGGGTGAGGTCGTCGAGGAGTTCGGCGGTGCCGAGGTAGTCGCGGCCGGCCTCGTGGGGGGTGCCCTTGGCGAGCCGTTCGCGGGTGTTGAGGAGCTTCTGCCGGATGCAGGTGACCTTGAGCCGGTAGGGCTCCTCGGAGTTGAGGCGCTTGTAGCGGGGGCTGATCTCGGGGAGCAGCTCCAGGTCGGTGCGGAGCGAGGTGGTGAGTTCCTCGGTGGCGCCGGTGTAGCGGATGGAGTTGGAGAGCAGGCCGCGGAGCTGGTCGACGAGTTCCAGTGCGTCGGTGATGCCGTGCTCGTGCTGGAGGATCAGCACCTCGCGGGTGACGGCGGGGGTGACGTTGGGGTTGCCGTCGCGGTCGCCGCCGATCCAGGTGCCGAAGGTGAGGGGGCGGGTGCCGGACGGCAGCTCGACGCCGACCCGGTCGAGCTCGGCGGCGAGGTCCTCGAGGACGTCGCCGACGGCTCCGGCGTGCAGCTCGTCGAGGTAGTAGATGGCGTTGCGGGCCTCGTCGGCCGGCTCGGGGCGGGCGACGCGCAGCTCGTCGGTCTGCCAGACGAGGTCGATGTTCTCGGCGAGGCGGAGGTCGGCGCGGCGGCGGTCGCCGCCGTCCGCGGGCTCCTCCAGCAGGGCGGCGATCCGGCGGAGCTTGTTGAGGACGCTGCGGCGGGCGGCCTCGGTGGGGTGTGCGGTGAAGACGGGGCGCACGGTGAGATGCGCCACGGTGGCCCGCAGGTGCTCGGGGTCGGCGTCCTTGAGCCGGTCGGCGGTGCGGGCGAGGAGGCTGCCCTCGGCGGCGCGGCGGGAGCGGAGCTCCTTGCCGCGGTGGACCTGCTCGGTCACGTTCGCGAGGTGGAAGTAGGTGGAGAACGCGCGTACGAGCTTGCCGGCGGTCTCCAGGTCGGTCTTCCCGAGCAGCTGCGCGGCGGCCTCACCGTCCGTACGGGTGAGGGCACGCACACGTTCGACGAGGTCGAGGAGTGCGGGGCCCTCCTGGCGCACGAGGGTTTCCCCGAGCAGGTCTCCCAGGCGGCGGATATCGGCTCGCAGCGCGGCGTTGTCGCTGGTCTCGGGGGTGATGTCGGCACTGCTCACAGGTGCGGCTCCTTGCAGGGGATGAGCATCTCTGGCGGGGTGCGGACCGCGCTGTCCGACGGTCACCAGGATAGGCGGCCGTTGCCACGCCGTTTCACAGCCCTCTTGCCCGTTCATCTGGCCCTGCCATACTTACGAAGCCGTAGGTTACGGTTCCGTAGCCAGATTCCGTTTCCATAGCCCGAGCATCCAGCCCGACGAGGGACGCCCGCATGACCACAAGCCCCGATGTGATCGACGACGCCCCGACGTCCGCCGACACCGACCTCGCCACGCTCGGCGGGGACAGCAAGAGATCGATCGAGCAGCTCGCCCTGCTGCTGTTCATCACGGTTCCGTTTGTGGCGCTCGTCGCCGCGGTTCCGCTGGCCTGGGGCTGGGGGGTGAGCTGGCTGGACCTGGGCCTGATGGTGTTCATGTACTACCTGGGGTGCCACGGGATCACGATCGGTTTCCACCGGTATTTCACCCACGGCTCCTTCAAGGCGAAGCGCCCGCTGCGGATCGCGCTGGCGATCGCCGGGTCGATGGCGGTCGAGGGACCGCTGGTGCGCTGGGTGGCCGATCACCGCAAGCACCACAAGTTCTCCGACGCCGAGGGCGACCCGCATTCGCCGTGGCGGTTCGGCGAGACGGTGCCCGCGCTGATGAAGGGCCTGTGGTGGGCCCACATCGCATGGATGTTCGACGAGGAGCAGACGCCGCAGCAGAAGTACGCCCCGGACCTGGTCAAGGACCCGATGATCCGCCGGATCTCCCGCCAGTTCGTCTACTGGACGGTGCTGTCGCTGGCCCTGCCGCCGCTGGTGGGCGGTCTGGTGACGTGGTCCTGGCAGGGCGCGCTCACCGCGTTCTTCTGGGGCTCGCTGGTGCGGGTCGCGCTGCTGCACCACGTGACGTGGTCGATCAACTCGATCTGCCACGCGGTCGGCAAGCGGCCGTTCAAGTCCCGGGACAAGTCGGGCAACGTCTGGTGGCTGGCCGTGCTGTCGTGCGGTGAGTCGTGGCACAACCTGCACCACGCGGACCCGACCTCGGCCCGGCACGGCGTGATGCGCGGGCAGATCGACTCCAGCGCCCGGATCATCCGCTGGTGCGAGAAGCTGGGCTGGGCGTACGACGTCCGCTGGCCGAGCGCCGAGCGCATCGACTCCCGCCGCAAGACCGCCCCGGGCAAGGCCGAGGACGCGAAGGCGGCATGATTGACGGCGTGGCGATCGACAGCAGCAGTGAGAAGGACCGGGCCTCCGCCTCCGGAGGCCGCCGCGCCCGCCGGGTGCGGATGACCGGCAAGGAGCGCCGGGAGCAGCTGCTGGACATCGGCCGCACGCTCTTCGCCGAGAAGGGCTTCGAGGGCACGTCGGTGGAGGAGATCGCGGCCAAGGCCGGGGTGTCCAAGCCGGTGGTCTACGAGCACTTCGGCGGCAAGGAGGGGCTGTACGCCGTCGTGGTGGACCGCGAGATGCGGCAGCTGCTGGACATGGTGACCGGGGCGCTGACCGCGGGCCATCCCCGGGAGCTGCTGGAACAGGCGGCGTTCGCGCTGCTGGACTACATCGAGACCTACACGGACGGCTTCCGCATTCTGGTGCGGGATTCCCCGGTCGCCCAGTCCACGGGCACCTTCGCCTCCCTGATCAGCGATATCGCCACGCAGGTCGAGGACATTCTGGGGCTGGAGTTCAAGGCCCGGGGCTTCGAGCCGAAGCTGGCGCCGCTGTACGCGCAGGCGCTGGTCGGCATGGTGGCGCTGACCGGCCAGTGGTGGCTGGATGTGCGGAAGCCGAAGAAGGCCGAGGTGGCGGCGCATCTGGTGAATCTGGCCTGGCACGGTCTGGACGGCCTGGAGCCCAAGCCCCGGCTCGTCGGTCACCGGCGGAACTGAGGCGGCACCGGAAGCCGGGGCGCGAGCGGCTAGGGCCGCGCCTGTCCGGCTTCCCGCAACGGCTGCACCGCCGGTAGCGACTGCACCGCGCCGGCGGCGGACCGGCAACCGCCGCGGGCGGCGAGCACCGGCGGTTCCGGGGTCCCGGTCATCGCGAGAGCCCCGGCGCGGAAGGCGCGGAGCCGGCCCTCGGCTCCGGGCGGCGCGGCCGGACGGACGGGGTCGGCCGGACGGACGGGGTCGGCCGGACGGACGGGGTCGGCCGGACGGACGGGGTCGGTCGGACGGGGTCGACGGCGCTGACCATCAGGCGATCCTCCGGGCGACGGCGAAGATCCGCCGGAAGGGGAAGACCGTGCCGTGCGGGCCGGGCGGGTAGGCCTTGCGGAGCAGGTCGCGGTACTGGCCGAGGAATTCCTCGCGGGCCGGGCCGTCGTCGGCGAGGACGGTGAGCACCGGCCGCAGGGCGGTGCCCTTCACCCAGTCCAGGACGGGGTCCTCGCCCTGGAGCAGCTGGATGTAGGTGGTCTCCCAGGCGTCGGCGTCGAAGCCGAGGTCGGTGAGCCGGGTCAGGTACTCCCAGGGTTCCAGGACGTGGACGAAGCGCCGTCCGTGGCTGCCGAGCCGGTCCCGCCACTGAGGGGTGTCGCAGAGCTCGCCGAGCAGCGCGTGGCTGGGGGAGACGAAGTTGCCGGGGACCTGGAAGGCGAGGACGCCGCCGGGGGCGAGGGCGTCGGCCCAGGCGGGGAAGGACTCGGTGTGCCGGGGGACCCACTGGAGGGCGGCGTTGGAGACGATCAGGTCGTACGGCTCCTCGGGAGCCCAGCAGGCGGCGTCGGCGGCGCGGAAGTCGAGGCTGCCGCCGCCCGGGGTGGGGCCTGCGTACCGGGCGGCCTGGGCGAGCATTTCGGCGGAGTTGTCGAGGCCGGTGATGCGGGCGTCGGGCCAGCGGTCGGCGAGCAGCGTGGTGACGTTGCCGGGGCCGCAGCCGAGGTCGGCGATGCGGGCCGGACGGTTGCCGGACGGCAGCTCGGGTATGCGGTGGAGCAGGTCGTGGAACGGGCGGGTCCGATGGCCGGAGTGGCGCAGGTACTGATCCGGGTCCCATACGGGTTCTGGCACAGGTGTTGCCCCCTTGCTGAGCGGACGGGCCGGAAGCGGAATCGCTTCACGCGCCGACGATGCCCATACGTTGACCAGAATATCTCTTGACGTCAAGAGACTTCACGTCGACAGACCTACTACACTGATCGCCATGGAGGACGAGGTCGATCGGCTGGTCGCGGCGTGGCGCCGGGAGCGCCCTGATCTCGACGTGGAACCCCTGGAGGTGCTGAGCCGGGTGAGCCGGCTCGCGCGGCACCTCGACCGGGCCCGTCGGCTGGCGTTCGCCGAGCACGGCCTGGAGCCCTGGGAGTTCGACGTGCTCACCGCACTGCGCCGGGCCGGGACCCCGTACCAGCTCTCACCGGGGCAGCTGCTCACCCAGACCCTGGTCACCTCCGGCACCATGACCAACCGCATCGACCGGCTCGCCAAGAAGGGCCTGGTCGAGCGGCTGCCGGACCCCAGCGACCGGCGCGGTGTGCTGGTCCGGCTGACCGCGGAGGGGCAGGACCGCGCCGACCGCTCGCTGGCCGGGCTGCTCGACCAGGAACGGGCCATCCTCGCCCGGCTGTCCCGCGGTGAGCAGGGCGAACTGGCCGGGCTGCTACGCCAGTTGACCGCCCCGTTCGACAACGTCCCCGGCTAGGTCGACCGGTCCCACGCCGGCCCGACGGGCCAGGGCCACCGCCGCGAGGGTGGAGTGCACCCCGAGCTTGCCCAGCACGTTCTGCATATGGGTGCGGACCGTGTGCGGGGAGAGGAAGAGGCGCTCGGCCACGGCCTTCCGGCCCAGCCCGGCCACCATGCAGCGCAGCACCTCGCGCTCCCGCGGGGTCAGCGACTCCACCAGCCGCTCGCTCTCCGTCCGGTGCTTGCGGGCCGCGGTCAACTCCCGCAGCACACCGGTGAGCAGGGCCGGCGGCAGATGCGTCTCCTCCCGCAGCACCCCGCGGATGACGGAGAGCAGCCGGGACAGCGAGCAGTCCTTGGCGACCCAGCCGGAGGCACCGGCCTGGAGGGCCGCGGCGGCGCGGCGCGGGTCGTCGCGCTCGGCGATGACCACGGTGCGCACTCCCGGCTGGCCCGAACGGACCCCGGCGACCAGCGATATCCCGTCCACCGCGCCCTCGCCGACGGCCTCGGGCACCGTGCCGAAGGCTCCGCGGCCGTCCGGGGGTGGGACGGCGCCGAGGTCGGCGTCGACCAGCAGGACGTCGAACCGGCGCCCCTCCGAGGCCGCGCGGTCCAGACAGCGCAGCGCGGCGGGACCGCTGCCGGCCGCCGACACCTCCACATCCGACTCGGCCGCCAGCGCCGCGGCGAGCGACTCGGCGAAGATGCGGTGGTCGTCCACCACCAGGACCCGGATCCGTGACATAAAGCCCCCCATGTCTCGGGGTGACGGGCAGAGTGGGTACGGCGCACGGAACGGAGAACCACATGGGTCGCACGGCCGCCGCCGTGCTGTGACTGCCCCGCCCCGGGCGCCGTACCGACTGTCTCGCCCCCTGAACAGCACCGGCCCCCACCGGTGCTGAGCATCAGAGTACGGCGGCTCCGGTGCGAGGGAAGGCGATTGGGAAAACTGTTTGCGCTGGCCGCCCCGGGTGAGCCGGATGCCCGGCCCCGGGTCGCCGCCGGCCGGCGCCCGCCGGACGCCGGTCCCGGAACGACCGGGCGCGACGGATACGGGTCTCTCCCCCGGCGTCAGGCCGCCGGACGTCAGGCCAGGCGGCGGGCGCCCGCCGAGGGCACGGCCGGGAAGATCCGCGGGGCCCGGAGCCCCGCGGCGGCGAAGGACTCGGTGACGGCCGCGGCGACGGCGTCCGCCTCGGCCTCCGTGACCAGGACGACGGCCGAACCGCCGAAGCCACCACCGGTCATCCGGGCGCCCAGCGCGCCCGCCGCGTTCGCCGTCTCGACCACCAGGTCCAGTTCGGCGCAGGAGACCTCGAAGTCGTCGCGCAGCGAGGCGTGTCCGGCGGTGAGCACCGGCCCGATGGAGCGGGTGTCCCCCGCGTCCAGCAGGCCGATGACCTGCTGCACGCGCGCGTTCTCGGTCACCACATGACGGACGTAGCGGCGCACGGTGGGGTCGTGCAGGTCCGCCAGGGACTCGTCCAAGTGCTCCGGTGCAACGTCCCGTAGGGCGTGCACGCCCAGCGCACGCGCCCCCTCTTCACAGCCCTCGCGCCGCTGGGCATACGCCCCGTCGCCGAGTTCGTGCTGCACCCGGGTGTCGACGACGAGCAGCCGCAGGCCCTCGGCGGCGAGGTCGAAGGGGACCTGCCGCTGGGAGAGGTCGCGGGTGTCCAGGTACAGGGCGTGGCCCGCGGTGCAGCAGGCGGCGGCCGTCTGGTCCATGATCCCGACGGGCACGCCGACGAAGACGTTCTCCGCGCGCTGGCAGAGCCGGGCCAGCTGCCAGGGCTTCAGGCCCAGTTCGAACAGGTCGTTGCAGGCGAGGGCGGTGACGACCTCCAGGGCCGCGGAGGAGGACAGCCCGGCGCCGGTGGGCACCGTGGATTCGAGGTGCAGGTCCAGGCCGGTGACCGGGTGGCCCGCGTCGCGCAGCGCCCACACCACGCCGGCCGGGTAGCCGGCCCAGTCCTTGCGCCCGCCGGGGGTGAGTTCGTCGGCGCGGAGCTCCACGACGCCGCCGGGCACGTCGGCCGAGTGCAGCCGCAGGAGTCCGTCGGTGCGCCGGGAGACGGCGGCGACGGCGGTGCGGGGCAGGGCGAGCGGCAGCACGAACCCGTCGTTGAAGTCGGTGTACTCACCGATGAGGTTCACCCGCCCGGGAGCGGCCCACACCCCCTCGGGGGCGGCGCCGTACAGCTCCCGGAACGTGGCCGGCTCCCGGAACGCGGCGGCGAGCAGGTCGGTCACGCTTCGTTCTCCCGCTTCTGCGCGAAGGTCCACGCGTCGGCGACGATGGCCGCGAGGTCGGCGCGGCCCGGCTGCCAGCCGAGGAGGGCGCGGGCCCGGTCGGCGGAGGCGACGAGGACGGCCGGGTCCCCGCCGCGGCGGGGGGCGACGACCTCGGGGATCGGGTGGCCGGTGACGCGGCGGACGGTCTCGACGACCTCGCGGACGGAGAAGCCGTTGCCGTTGCCGAGGTTGCAGATCAGGTGCTCGCCGGGGCGGGCGGCGTCCAGCGCGAGGAGGTGGGCCTCGGCGAGGTCCGCGACGTGGATGTAGTCGCGGACGCAGGTCCCGTCGGCGGTCGGGTAGTCGTCGCCGAAGACGGAGATGGCCTCCCGCCGGCCCTGGGCGACCTGGAGGACGAGCGGGATCAGGTGCGACTCGGGGTCGTGCCGCTCGCCGTACTCGCCGTACGCGCCGGCGACGTTGAAGTAGCGCAGCGAGACGGCCGCCAGGCCGTGTGCGGCGCACTCGCCGCCGATCATGTGGTCGACGGCGAGCTTGGAGGCGCCGTAGGGGTTGGTCGGCGCGGTGACGGCGTCCTCGCGGATGGGGGTGGTGTCGGGCTCGCCGTAGGTGGCGGCGGTGGAGGAGAAGACGAGGGTGCGGACGCCGGCCTCCCGCATCGCGGCGATCAGCTCGGTGGTGCCGCCGACGTTGTTCCGCCAGTACTTCTCCGGGTTCACCACGGACTCCCCGACCTGCGAGAAGGCCGCGAAGTGCAGGACGCCGTCGTAGGAGGCGTCGAGCCGGGCCGTGCCGTCCGGGGCGGTCAGGTCCTGGACGCGCCCCTCGATGAACTCGGCGTCCGCCGGAACCGCCGCGCGGTGGCCGGTGGACAGGTCGTCCAGCACGGTGACCTGGTGGCCCGCCTCCAGCAGATGCGCCGCGACGACGCTGCCGACATAGCCGGCGCCCCCGGTGACCAGGTACTTCCTCTGCCGTTCCGGCTGCTCGCCCTGCTGCCCGTTGCTCACTGGTTCGCTACCTCTCGCAGTCGCTCGGCCGCGGCCTCCGGCGGCACATCGTTGATGAACACATTCATGCCGGATTCGGAACCCGCGAGAAACTTCAGCTTGCCGGAAGTGCGGCGAATGGTGAAAAGCTCGAGGTGGAGTGCGAAGTCCGCGCGGTCCACGCCCCGGCCCTCCCAGCCGCCGAACGGCGCCTGGTGCCAGGCCGAGATGTAGGGGGTCGGCGGTTCGCCCGCGCCGAAGATCCGGTCGAAGCGCCGCAACAGTTCCAGGTAGAGCTGTGGAAACTCTGTGCGCGCGGCGTCGTCCAGCGCGAGCAGGTCCGGCACCCGGCGCCGGGGGTAGAGGTGCACCTCGTACGGCCAGTGGGCGGCCCGGGGCACGAACGCCGTCCAGTGCTCCCCCTCCAGCACGATCCGCCGGCCGTCGGCGCGCTCGTCCGCCACCACGTCGTCGAAGAGGTTCCGGCCGGTGCGCTCCCGGTGCGCGGCGAGGGAGCGCAGCATCAGCTCGGTGCGGGGCGTGGTGAAGGGATAGGCGTAGATCTGGCCGTGCGGGTGGCCGAGGGTGACCCCGATCTCCGCGCCGCGGTTCTCGAAGCAGAAGACCTGCTCGACGGCGGGCCGTCGGGACAGTGCGGCGGTGCGGTCGGTCCAGGCGTCGAGGACGAGACCGGCCCGCTCCTCGGTGAGGTCGGCGAAGGAGGCGCGGTGGTCGGGGGTGAAGCAGACGACCTCGCAGCGGCCGGAGTCGCCGGCCAGGGAGGGGAAGCGGTTCTCGAAGACCGCGACGTCGTAGTCGTCGGCGGGGATCTCGCTGTCCCGGCCCGGGCGGGACGGGCAGAGCGGGCAGGCGTCAGCCGGGGGGTGGTAGGTGCGGGTCTGCCGGTGCGAGGCGATGACGACCCGGTCGCCGAGGAGCGGGTCGTGGCGGACCTCGGAGGCGGTGGCGACCTCGGGGAGCGGCCTGCGGTCGGGGGTGTCACGCACCGCGTCGTCGCGGAGGTCGTAGTAGATGAGCTCACGGCCGTCCGCGAGCCGGGTCGCCGTCTTCTTCATCCGAGGCCCCTTCGGCCACACCTTGCCAACATAAACAAACACAGTTAATCACAAGCCAACAGCCGGACCAATGCCGTGCGGCAGCCCTGCGGCCGCCCCGGGCAAAGCCCCGCATAGGGTGCGCGATCATCACGGACGAACAACAGGTCCCATCAGAACCGTTCACGTTCGGACCGCATGGGCGTACGTTTCTGTTCGTTCCGGTCCCGGCCTGCGGGCTGCGGCCGACGGGCGTCCCGTCCTCCCGAAGAGAGTGATCCATGGACCATCTGGCCGCAGGGCTCCGGCTCCCCACCAACGCGCTCGACTACACCATCCTCGGCATCTACTTCGCCGTCGTGCTCGGCGTCGGATTCGCCGCCCGGAGAAGCGTGCGGACGAGCCTCGACTTCTTCCTCTCCGGGCGGTCCCTCCCCGCCTGGGTCACCGGTCTCGCGTTCGTCGCCGCCAACCTCGGCGCCCTGGAGATCCTGGGCATGGCGGCGAACGGCGCCCAGTACGGCGCCTACACCGTGCACTGGTACTGGGTCGGCGCCATCCCGGCGATGGTCTTCCTCGGCCTGGTGATGATGCCCTTCTACTACGGCTCGAAGGTGCGGTCCGTCCCGGAGTTCCTGCTGCACCGCTTCGGAACGTCCTCCTACCTGCTCAGCTCGGTCATCTTCTCCGTGGCGTCCGTGCTGGTCGCGGGCGTCAACCTGTACGCGATGGCGATCGTGATCGAGGCGCTGATCGGCTGGCCGCAGTGGGTGGCGATCGTCGTGGCCGGCTTCTTCGTCCTGGCCTACATCACCCTCGGCGGGCTCTCCTCCGCCATCTACAACGAAGTGCTGCAGTTCTTCGTGATCCTCGCGGCGCTCATCCCGCTCACCGTCGTCGGCCTCAAGCGGGTCGGCGGCTGGGACGGGCTCACCGACAAGCTCACCGGCGCGCACGGGGACGACTTCATCAGCGCCTGGGACGGCACGGGCATCGGCTCGTCCAACCCGCTGGGCGCCAACTGGCTCACCATCGTGCTCGGTCTCGGCTTCTGCCTGAGCTTCGGCTACTGGACGACCAACTTCGCCGAGGTGCAGCGCGCGCTCTCCGCCAAGAACCTCTCCGCCGCCAAGCGCACCCCGCTCATCGCCGCGTTCCCCAAGATCTTCATTCCGCTGATCGTGGTCCTGCCCGGCCTGATCGCCCTGGTCATGGAGCCGGACCTGGGCAAGGAGGGCAGCGGGCTGGAGTACAACGACGCGATCCCGGTGCTCATGCGCGACCTGCTGCCGAACGGTGTGCTGGGCGTCGCCGTGACCGGTCTGCTGGCCGCCTTCATGGCCGGCATGGCGGCCAACGTGTCGTCGTTCAACACGGTGTTCACCAACGACATCTGGGCCGCGTACATCGTGCGGGGCCGGGAGGACCGGTACTACCTGGCGACCGGGCGCGTGGTGACGGCGGTCGGCGTGCTCGGCGGCATGGGCACCGCGTTCATCGCCTCCTCGTTCAGCAACATCATGAACTACCTGCAGACGCTGTTCTCGTTCTTCAACGTGCCGCTGTTCTGCGTCTTCATCATCGGCATGTTCTGGAAGCGGGCCACCGCCGCGGCCGGGTTCTGGGGGCTGCTCACCGGCACCGTCGCCGCGATGATCAACTACTTCTGGCTCTACAAGGAGGGTGTCATCGACCTCCCCAGCGACCAGGGGGCCAACTTCGTCTCCGCGATCGTGGCGTTCGTGGTCGGCGGCGTGGTGATGGTCGGGGTGTCCCTGTTCACGAAGCCCAAGCCGGTGGAGTCGCTGGCCGGCCTGGTGTACGGCACCACCTCGCCCGGTATGGCGGAGCCCCCGGCGGCGGGCGACGAGGCCTGGTACCGCAAGCCCGCGCTGCTGGGCTGGGGCGCGATCGTCCTCGCCGCCCTCTGCTATGTCCCGTTCTCCTTCTGAGGCCGAGGTAACCACACCATGAGCGAGTACCAGTACCAGCAGCAGGTCGAGGAGCTCGAGCAGAAGTCCGCGACCGCGGCCCGGCTCTTCGACGTGCGGCGCATCATCGGCGGACTGTTCGTCGTCTACGGCGTCATCATCACCGTCGCCGGCATCACCGCCTCCGAGGCGGACCTGAAGAAGGCCGAGGACATCAACATCAACCTCTGGACGGGCCTGTCGATGCTCGCCCTGGGGCTGGCGTTCCTGCTCTGGCTGAAGCTGCGGCCCGCGGTGCCTCCGCCGCCGCTGCCGGAGGCCGAGGAACAGGAGGCGCCGTAGCGGAGCGGCCCGGTGCGGGGCGGTCCGGGGCAGCGGGGGCCGGCGCGGCCCGGGGCGGAGCGGTCCGGAGCAGTGCGGCGCGGGGCCGGCGCGGGGCCGGTGCGGCGCGGGGCCCGGCGGTCGGTCCGGCGGTCAGTCCGGCCGGGGGCCCGCCGGTGCGCCGGCCCGCTCCAGCAGGCCGGTGCGGGCGGCGAGCGCCGCCGCCTCCAGCCGGGAGCCGACCCCCAGCTTCATCAGCACCCGCTGCACATGGGTCCGGGCGGTGCTCGACGCGATGCCCATCCCGGCCGCGATCAGCCGGGTGTCCTCGCCCTCCGCGACCCGCACCAGCACCTCGACCTCGCGGGGGGTGAGCATCTCCAGCAGCCGCGCCGCCTCGTCGTCCGGCTGCACCGCCGGGTTGAGGAGCTCGGCGAAGGCGCCCTGGAGCAGCTGCGGGGCGACGGCCGCCTCCCCCGCGCGGGCCTTGACCATCGCACGCTCGACGCCCTCGATCCGCTCGTCGTGCCGGACGTAGCCGGACGCGCCGGCGGCGAACGCCGCGGCGATCCCCCGCGAGCTGGTCACCGGCCCCAGCACCACCACGGCGACCTGCGGCCGCTCCCGCTTGATCCGGACCACCGGATCGAACGCCCCCGGGTCGGCCGGCGCCGCCGTCCCCAGCAGGCACACCTCCGGCGCCCTGCTGACCACCAGCTCGGCCGCCCCCGCACACGGCGCCGCCGCGGCCAGCACCCGGTGGCCTCTTAACTTCAGAGCCGAGGCCAGTGCCTCGGCGAGCAGCCGGTGGTCGTCGACCACCATGAGCCGTACGCCCATGAGCTCTCCCCCCAATCCCCCGAAGCCCCTGGGCCTCGTGTCCCCGGAAGCTACACGCTCGGCCGGAGCCACGTGCCCGATACCGGGGAGAAGCCTCACCGAATGCCGAAATCCCTGCTCTTCAGGGCCGATAGGGGCCGGAACCGGACCGGCCCCGCCCGTACCCGGAGGCACGGACGGGGCCGGCGGAGCACCGCGGCGACGGCTACGGGGCGCCGAACACCAGCCCCGCGTACTCCTTCTGACCGGGCAGCGGCTCCCGGTCGGAGGCGTACTTCTGGGTCATGTACAGCCGGTTGCCCTCGTAGACGAACGTCTGGTTGTCGGGCGAGTAGGCGCTCTCCGTCCGGGCCTCGGACTTCGGCATCTTCAGCAGCACCGACACGTCGTACGAGTCCGGGTCGATGCTCACGACCTGGCCGCCCTTGTCGAAGGTGGGCTTCACGTAGGCGATGACGCTGCCGTCGTCGTCCGTCCGCAGCGGCTGCATGGTGCGCTGGTCGCCCGCGGAGGCCTTGCCCGTGGACTTGCCGCTGTCCAGCCCGAATCCGACGATCTCGTTCGTCCGCCCGTACTCGGCCTGCCCCTGGTGCTCGCCGGTCGGCAGGTACAGGGAGTCCTTGCTCACGGTCACCAGCCGGCAGCCTTCGACCTCGGCGCCCCGGCAGCTGGGGGCGTACTCCCCGTTGCGCGTCCCGATCTTGCTGCGCAGCTTGCCCGCCTTGCCGCTGTCGTCGATCGCCAGGAAGTGCGAGACGGCGCTTCCGGTGTCGTCACCGGCGTTGATGCCGATGACCAGCGGATCGGTGGACACCACAAAGACGCCGTCGATGCCGCTGGGCAGCTTGTAGACCGAGGTCGGCGCGCCGGTGGCGGGGTTGAGCGACTGGACCTCCATATTGGGCTTGCTGTAGTCGCCGCAGCGCCGCACCGCGACCAGCCTGGTGCCGCCGCCGTAACCGTCGTCGTCGCAGTCGGAGTCGGCCTTGGGCTGCCAGAGCCGCTTGCCGCCGAGGCTCCAGGCGGCGCCGCCGCTGGTACCGCCGGCAGCGACCGTGCCGCCTCCGACGGTCACCTGGGCGAAGCGGACCTTTTCGTCAGCGACCTTGACCGACTTCTGCCAGACCTTCGTGCCCTTCTTCAGGTCGAACACCCCGACCTCGGTGCAGCCCTGGTGCACCGTCTTCTTGGTGACCTTGGCCCCCTGGAAGAGGACCGCCACCTTGCCGTCCGCGGTGATGTGCGGCGACGCCCAGCAGATCGAACCGTCCAGCGGGATCCGCCACTTGTCGTCGGTGCCGGTGACGTCGTAGCCGACGATCTTGTCGACGTCGCCCTTGGCGAAGACCGTGTCGGTGACCCAGAGGCCGTCGGTCGTCACCTGCTCCTCGACCTCGGGCCGGGGGAGCTTGGCGAGCAGTTCGGCCTCGACGGCGGGGCCGGGCTTGCCACCGCCCGAACCGCCGCTCTCGCCGCCGCTGCCGCCGGAGGAGGTGCCGGCCTCGTGCTTGGGGTCGTCGTCACCGCCGGCGGCCACGAACACCCCACCGACGACCAGCAGCAGCACGGCGACGACCGCGCCGACCACGAGGAACAGCGTGCGGCGGGAACCACCGGACTGCGGCGGCACACCGCCGCCCGCGAACTGCGCCGGGGGCGGGTACATGCCGTACGCCTGCTGACCGTAGGGCTGCTGCGGCGGCTGGCCGTACGGCTGCTGGGGGTTGGGCTGCTGACCGTACGGCTGCTGCGCGTACGGCTGTTGGGGCTGCTGGCCGTAGGGCTGGGGAGCCGGGTAGCCGTAGGCGGGCTGACCGGGCTGACCGGGCTGGCCGGGCTGCTGCGGAGCCGGGTATCCGTACGCCGGCTGGCCGGGCGCGCCGAAGCCACCGCCCTGCTGCGGAGCCGAGGGCGGCGGGCCCTGCGGCGGCGCGGGGGGCGGTCCCTGCGGCGGCTGCGGAGGCGGCGGGGTCTGGGGTGCCGGGGCCTGGGGGGCCGGGCCTTGAGGTGCGGGGCCCTGGGGCGCCGGGCCCTGGGGTGCGCTCTGCGGCGGCTGGGCCTGCGGCTGCTCGGGGCTCTCCGGCCTCTTCTCCAGCCGGGGGCTCGCCGGCGCGGGGCTCTGCGGGGAGCCGTCCCCGGGCCCACCGCTCGGCGGCTGCTGCGGGTACCCGTAGGCAGGATCCTGGGGAGCACCGAAGCCGCCCTGCGGCGGATTCGGCGGCTGGGGCGGCTGTGACATCAGCTTTCCTCTTTTGCGCGGGTACACCACCCGACCGGTCTCCCCCGCGATCCTGGCCGGTTTTCGACCGTGCCAGGATGGAGCGAATCGGGCATGCATCCCCGCCGGTCAAACGGCAGTCGAGCGGGGCTTCTTTGTATCACCCGGCTCCGACAGGCACGGCCTCGTCCCGAAGCCATGGGACGGCTGAGACCCGCCCGTGACGCTGCCGTTGCGCGGTCCCCGGACCGGCGGAGCGGTCCGGGGAGGCGGTGCGAGGACCGCGAAGGAGCCCGACAGATCAGACGTCTTCGGCCATTTCCAGCCAGCGCATCTCCAGCTCGTCCCGCTCCGACGCCAGTTCCCTGAGCTCGGCGTCGAGCTTCGCCACCCGCTCGAAGTCCGTGGCGTCCTCGGCGATCTGCGCGTGGAGCTTGGCCTCCTGGTCGCCGATGCGGTCCAGGCGGCGCTCGATGCGCTGGAGTTCCTTCTTCGCGGCACGGGTGTCGCCCGCCGGCTTCGGCTTCTCGGCGGCGGGTGCCGCGGGCGCCGGGGCCGCGGCCTCGGCCACCTGCCGGCGGCGCTCCAGGTACTCGTCGAGTCCGCGCGGCAGCATCCGCAGCGTCGCGTCGCCGAGCAGGGCGAACACCCGGTCCGTGGTCCGCTCGATGAAGTAGCGGTCGTGCGAGATGACGATCAGCGAGCCCGGCCAGCCGTCGAGGAGGTCCTCCAGCTGGGTCAGGGTCTCGATGTCGAGGTCGTTGGTGGGCTCGTCGAGGAAGAGGACGTTCGGCTCGTCCATCAGCAGCCGGAGGATCTGCAGCCGCCGCCGCTCACCGCCCGACAGGTCCCCCACCGGGGTCCACTGCTTCTCCTTGGCGAAGCCGAACTTCTCGCACAGCTGCGAGGCCGACATCTCCCGGCCCTTGCCGAGGTCGACGCGGCTGCGCACCGCCTCGACGGCCTCCAGGACCCGCCAGGTGGGGTCGAGTTCGGCGACCTCCTGCGAGAGGTGGGCGAGCTTGACGGTGCGGCCGACGGTGACCCGGCCGGCCGCGGGCTGGGCCTCGCCGGCCGTGCGGGCCGCCTCGGTCATGGTGCGCAGCAGCGAGGTCTTGCCCGCGCCGTTCACCCCGACCAGGCCGATGCGGTCGCCGGGGCCGAGCTGCCAGGTGAGGTGCTTGAGCAGCAGCTTGGGGCCCGCCTGGACGGTGACGTTCTCCAGGTCGAAGACGGTCTTGCCGAGCCGGGAGTTGGCAAACTTCATCAGCTCCGCCGAATCCCGGGGCGGCGGCACGTCCGCGATCAGTTCGTTGGCGGCCTCGATGCGGAAGCGCGGCTTGCTGGTGCGGGCCGGGGCGCCGCGGCGCAGCCAGGCGAGCTCCTTGCGCATCAGGTTCTGCCGCTTGGCCTCCTCGGTCGCGGCGATGCGCTCCCGCTCGGCGCGGGCGAAGACGTAGTCGGAGTAGCCGCCCTCGTACTCGTGGACGGCGCCGCGCTGGACGTCCCACATCCGGGTGCAGACCTGGTCCAGGAACCAGCGGTCGTGGGTGACGACCACCAGCGCGGAGCGCCGGGCCCGCAGGTGCTCGGCGAGCCAGGAGATGCCCTCGACGTCGAGGTGGTTGGTGGGCTCGTCGAGGACGATCAGGTCCTGTTCCTCGATGAGCAGCTTGGCGAGGGCGATGCGGCGCCGCTCGCCGCCGGAGAGCGGCCCGATGACGGTGTCCAGGCCCTCGGGGAAGGCCGGCAGGTCCAGGCCGCCGAAGAGGCCGGTGAGGATGTCGCGGATCCGGGCGTCGCCGGCCCACTCGTGGTCGGCCAGGTCGCCGATGACCTCGTGCCGGACGGTGGCGGCCGGGTCGAGGGAGTCGTGCTGGGTGAGGACGCCGAGCCGCGTTCCGCCGGAGTGGGTGACGCGGCCGGTGTCCGGGGACTCCAGCTTGGCGAGCACCCGGATGAGCGTGGTCTTGCCGTCGCCGTTGCGGCCGACGACGCCGATCCGGTCGCCCTCGCTGACGCCGAGGGAGATGCCGTCGAGGAGTGCACGGGTGCCGTACACCTTGCCGACGGCTTCCAGATTGACGAGATTCGTGGCCATTCCGCTCCTGATCTTGCGCCTGCGCCGACGCTGCGGCTGATCGGCCTTCCAGAGTAGTCGCCGCGCCGGGCGGCCCGTGCCGCGCCTGCCCTCGGGCGCCGGTCCCCGGCCCCGGGTCTGAGGACGCGACTCTCGCCGGGCCTGCTCACGTGCCCTGCTCACAGCCCTGCTCACGGGCCGTGCTCACGGGCTCTGCTCACGGGCCGTGCTCGCGTGCCCCCTGCTCCCGGCGCGTGGGGGCAGGGGCCGCCGGCAGGTGGTCAGCGGCCGGGGCCGCGCCGTCCCTCGCCCGCGCCGCGGCCCGCGGTCTCGACGAGGAGCCAGCCGGCGAGGCACATCGCCACGGCCGCCGGAGCGGAGATGTCCACCGCCACCAGCAGCGCCGTACGGCCCTCAAGCAGGCCGCCGAAACCCACCATGGACAGCCCCAGCACCCCGAAGAGACAGAGGGTGACGCCGAGGGCCGCGGCGGGTCCGGAGGCACGACGGGAGGCACGACGGGAGGCCGCGGCGGTGTTCTTCCCGGTGGGCGCGGAGGCAGGGTCCACGGACGCCGGATCCGGCGACGGCGAGGTTGCGGACGGGTCCGCGGGCGCCGGCCTGCCGGCGGGACGCGCGGCCGCCGGGCGCTCGAACCGGCGGAAGGCCGCGACCAGCAGCGCCGTCACACCGGCCGCCGCGGCGAGCCGGAGCGGCGCCTGGGCCCACCACCCGGACGTCGCGGGCGCGGGGAACGGCAGGCCGAGGGCGAGCAGCGCCCCGTAGACGCCCAGCATGGCGGTGAGGTGCCACAGGAACGCGGTCATCGCGACCCCGTTCGCCGCGATCACCCCGCGCCACACACGGGGACGGGCCAGCAGCCGGGCGGCGGGAGCGCGCAGCAGCTCGACCGCGCCGGTGAGCCACAGGCCGTGGCAGAGGAGGGCGAGGGTGGGCGGCGCCATGTTGCTGACCTTCTCGCCGGGCATGCCGACCATGGACAGCGGATACGGCCCGAAGGCCACGAGCGCCACCGCCCCCGCCGGCCCGGCCCCGGCCAGGGCGGCGGGCACCCGCAGCCCGGACGCGGCGAACCGGCCGTCGGCGCGCAGGAAGCCCAGCTGGTGGACGGCGAGCCAGACGAAGGCGAAGTTGAGGAACTCCACGTAGGGCACGCCGAACGCGAACCGCGCCACGTCGACCGCCGCGGCGGCGGCGCCCAGACCGGCCGCCGCGCCCCAGCCGTACCGGTCGTGGAGCCTCAGCAGCGGCGGGGTGAACGCCACCATGGCGAGGTAGATGCCGATGAACCAGAGCGGCTGGGCGACGAGCCGGGCGGCGACGTCGGACAGCGGACCGTCCCCGCCGAGGAGTTGGACGGCGAGCGCCCCCGCGGCCCAGACCGCGACGAAGACCATGGTGGGCCGCAGCAGCCGCTGCAACCGGGCCCGCAGAAAGGCCGCGTACACCGACCGGCCGGGCTCGGTGCGGCGTTGCAGCGAACGGTGGGAGAGGGCGTGCGAGAAGCCGCCGACGAAGAAGAACACCGGCATGATCTGGAGCAGCCAGGTGAGCGGCTGCAGGGCGGGCACGACGGCCAGCAGATTGCCGACCTCGGCACGGCCGTCCGCGTCGACGGAGACCGCCGCCATCAGCCAGTGGCCGAGGACCACGGTGCCGAGCGATCCGGCCCGCAGCAGGTCGATGTACCGGTCCCGGGCGGCGGGTGTGGCCGCGGCGAGGTCGCTGACGCTGGGGTGCATGCAGCCACCGTCGCGGTCCGGTGCCACCGGCCGGCACGGCGGTGGTACTCAAATCCGGTCCCGGCGGCCTGAGTACGCGTACCCAGACGGTCCGGGCGCACGGCGGCACGGACGGGCGCCGGGCCGGGTCAGGGCGCCGGCCGGGGCAGGGTCAGGGGCAAGGGCGAGGGCAAGGGCAAGGGCAAGGGCAGGATGGCCGGATCAGGTCAGGACGTCGGCTCGGCTGAGGACGCCGGTCCGGACTCGGGGCCGAAGACCCCGGCGCTGGCGGCCGTGTAGGCGGCCTCGGCGCTGGTGCGGGCGAGCCGTTCGTCGATCGGGCGCCGGTTGATCAGCAGCCGGTAGTAGAACGGCGCACTCAGCGCGGCGATGACGTCCGTGGCGTCGGTGTCCGGGGCGAGTTCGCCGCGGTCGATCGCATGGCCGACGATCTGCGTGACCGTCTCGGTACGGGCGGCGAAGGCGCCGTGGACGACCTCCGCGACGCTCGGGTCGTAGGCGGCGGCCGCGACGATCGCCTCGATGAGGTTGCGGTTGCGCGGGGCCGCGTGGAACCCGGCGATCGCCTGGGCCAGTTCGTGCAGGTCCTGGCGGAGGTCCCCGGTGTCGGGGGTCGCGATGGTGGTGCTGTGCTGGGCGAGCAGGTCGGCGACGACCCCCTCGACGGAGCGCCAGCGCCGCCGGATGGTCGAGACGTGGACCCCGGAGCGCCGGGCGAGTTTGTCCAGGGAGAGCGCGCCGAACCCGCCGTCGTCGAGCTCCTCGAAGGCAGCGGCCAGTACGGCCGCGCGGGTCCGGGCCGTCCGCCCGCCGGGGCGGGCCGAACCGTGCGGCGGTCGCTCGGTCATCGTCTCGTACCGGGGTCGCGGTGCCATGCCTGCTCGATGCACATGCCGCTCAATGTACTGCGCGCCGGAGATGTGTACGGAACGCCGGATCGCGCCACCGGCGGAGATCGCCCCTGGGACGGTGTCCGTCGAGCCCCCCGTAGCCCGACGGACACCGGTCCGCGCCCGTGCACGGGCGCCGTCCGCTCCGGCGGCTCCGCGCCCCGCCGGGGGGCATGGCGGGGCGGCCGTGCGGTGAACGTCGTTCAGGATGCCGGGATCGCGGCGGGAAGTCGTGAGCGCTGCGTGCACGGTTTCTTGGCAATGCGTGCTCGCGGAGGGAGGGAAGGAAGCGGCCCTCCGGATCCAGCGGCCACAACGGACGGGTGCCCGGGCCTCCTCTCCCCGGCCACAACGCACGCATGCCCGGGGAGGAAACGCCCGGCCGGTGCGGCGGGCGTTTCCTGGCGCGTGTCCCCGGGCAGGCCCTGCCGGGGACACGGGCAGGCCCTGCCCCCGCCCCGAACGCAGGCGCCCTACAGCAGCGTCGCCCCCGCCGCCGGGCTCGTGGCCACCCGCGCCGAGCGGCAGGTGCCCGACGCCAGCAGCCCCTCCGCGACCGCCCGGGCCGCCTGCTCGTCCCGGGTCAGGAAGGCGCAGGTGGGGCCGGATCCGGAGACGAGGGAGGCCAGCGCCCCGGCCTTCGTACCGGCGGCGAGGGTGTCGGCCAGGGAGGGCCGCAGCGAGACCGCCGCGGCCTGGAGGTCGTTGCTGGAGCCGCCCCCGGGCGCCGTCGGCAGGCCCCCGGTGCTCAGCGCGGACGCCAGCGTCGCGAGGTCGCCCTCGGCGAGGGCGTCCAGCAGGGCCGGGGAGGGTTCCGGGTCCGGGACCTGGTCGACGCCCGCGCCGTGCCCCTCCGCCGCGCGCAGCCGGTCGCACTCCCGGTAGACGGCCGGGGTCGAGAGCCCGCCGTCGGCGACGGCGAAGACCCAGTGGAACGTTCCGCCGACGTCGAGCGGGGTGAGCAGTTCGCCCCGGCCGCGCCCCAGCGCCGCCCCGCCGACCAGGCTGAACGGCACATCGCTGCCCAGTTCGGCGCAGATGTCGAGGAGTTCGGCGCGGGAGGCGCCGGTCCCCCACAGGGCGTCGCACGCCAGCAGCGCGCCCGCGCCGTCGGCGCTGCCGCCCGCCATGCCGCCGGCGACCGGAATGTCCTTGGTGATGTGGAGGTGCACATCCGGCGCGATGCCGTGGCGCGCGGCGAGCAACTCGGCCGCCCGGGCCGCCAGGTTCGTCCGGTCCAGCGGCACCTGTCCGGCGTCCGGACCGGACACGGTGATCCGCAACGCCTCGGCCGGGGTGGCGGTGACCTCGTCGTACAGCCCGACGGCGAGGAAGACGTTGGCCAGGTCGTGGAAGCCGTCCGGGCGGAGCCCGCCCACCGCCAGCTGGACGTTGACCTTGGCGGGCACCCGCACGGTCACGGAACGGTTCACAGTCCGGCTCCCTTGATCTCCGCCTTGCTCTCCGCGATGCGGGCGAACTCCTCCACGGTCAGCATCTCCCCGCGCGCCTGCGGCGAGACGCCCGCCGCGACCAGCGCCACTTCGGCGGCGGCCGCGGACCCGGCCCAGCCGGCGAGGGCGGCCCGCAGGGTCTTGCGCCGCTGGGCGAACGCCGCGTCGACGACCGCGAAGACCTCCTGCCGGGTGGCCGTGGTGTTCGGCGGCTCGGCGCGGCGCACCAGGGAGACCAGGCCGGAGTCGACGTTCGGCGCGGGCCAGAAGACATTGCGCCCGATGGCGCCGGCCCGCTTCACCTGCGCGTACCAGTTGGCCTTGACCGAGGGCACCCCGTAGACCTTGGAGCCGGGGGTGGCGGCGAGCCGGTCGGCGACCTCCGCCTGCACCATGACGAGCGTCCGCTCGATGGTGGGGAAGGTCGCCAGCATGTGCAGCAGCACGGGAACGGCGACGTTGTAGGGCAGGTTGGCGACGAGCGCGGTCGGCGGGGGGCCGGGCAGCTCGGCGACGTGCATCGCGTCGGAGTGCACCAGGGCGAAGCGGTCCGCCCGCTCCGGCAGGCGCGCCGCGACGGTGGCCGGAAGCGCCTCGGCCAGGACGTCGTCGATCTCGACCGCCGTGACCCGGTCCGCGGTCTCCAGCAGCGCCAGGGTCAGGGAACCGAGCCCCGGCCCGACCTCGACGACCACGTCGTCCGGCCGGACCTCCGCGGTGCGGACGATGCGGCGGACGGTGTTGGCGTCGATGACGAAGTTCTGTCCGCGCTGCTTGGTGGGCCGCACGCCGAGGGCGGCGGCGAGTTCGCGGATGTCGGCGGGGCCCAGGAGGGGGCCGGACTCGTCGGGGGTGGGGCTGGTGCTCACCGGTGAAGCTTACGGCCGCAGTGCGGCCAGGGACTCGCCCCCCGTTGCACATACAGCTTCTTCGCCCGGTATGTCTGCTCTGCGGGGGAAGCGTCCTGGGGGCGGCCCCGGCCGCCCAGCGCCTGCCAGGTGCGGAGGTCGAACTGGTACAGCCCGCCGTACGTCCCCGACGGGTCCACCGCCCGGGGCCGCCCGCCCGACTCGCAGCGGGCCACGGCCGCCCAGTTCAGCCCGTCCGCCCCGGTGACCCGCGCCGGCCGGGCGGCCGTGCCGACCCGCACCACTTCGTCCACCGGCCTGCGGACCACCTCGGTCCGGAGCTTCTTCGGCTTCTGCTCGGCCCCGTTGACGGTGCGCACCTCGTAGTGGACCCGTTTGACGCCCTGCCGGCCCTGCCGTTCCACGACCTCGGTGCCGGTGAAGAGGGACGGGTCGGGGCGTTCGACCCGGCGGTAGGGGATCGGCTGTTCGCGCTGCTCGGTGCCGCGGGTGACGCGCAGCACCGAGACCGTCTGCCCGTCCCGGGGGAAGCTGCCCGGCGGTGCGGAGGTGACGTCCTCGCCGCGCAGCGCGATGCCCGCCTGCTCGACGGCCTCCCGGACGGTGGCCGCGTTGGTGCGGACGGTGTGCTCGCGGCCGTCGGCGAGGAGGGTGAGCGTGCGCTCGGTGCGGACGTGCAGGGTGAGCCCTGCACGGGCGATGGCCGAGTGGCGGGAGGCGGAGAGGTAGGCGCCCTGGGCGCGCACTCCGAGCTGCTGGAGCGCGCCGTCGACGGTGCGGGCGGTGGTCCAGATGCGGCGACTGCGGCCGTCGAGGGTGAGGGTGACGGGCCGCCCGTAGCGGACGACGACCTGGTCACCGGCGGTCAGCTCCTCCCCCGGCGCGGGCGCGACGATGTCGTGGGGGCCGTGCGGGACCCCCTCGTCGGCCAGCAGTTCCCGCACGTCGCCCGCGAAGGTGTGCAGGGTGCGGGGCCGGCCCTCGACGGTGAGCTCGACCGTCTTGTCGTGGGCGACGAAGACGGCGGTGCCGCCCGCGAGGAAGGCGACGACGAGGGCCTGCGGCACCAGCCGGCGCAGCGTCTCGGGGCGCTCGGCGGCGCGCCGGCGGCGGGCGGCGAGCCGGGCGGCGGCCCGGCCTCCGACGGCGCCGGCGGGGACGGAACCCGCGGGGACGGCACCTGCGGAGACGGCACCGGCCGGGCGGCCCACCGGCGGGTACGGCCGGGGGATCCGGCCGGCCCCCGGCTCCGGCGGCCCCTCGGGCGGCCCGCCGCGGGAGAGCGGCCCCTCGGCCGGTCCGCCGCGGGAGAGCGGCCCCTCGGCCGGTCCGCCGCGGGAGGCGGACGGGGGATGCGGGACGGGCCGCTGCCGGGGCGGCGGCCCGGCGGGGCCGGGAACCGGCGGAGCGGGCGGGGGCTTGGGCAGCGGGACGGAAGCGCCGGAGGTCTCCCGCGGCCCGTAGGCGCCCGGGGACGGGGTGCGGCCGCGCCGGCCGCCGCGCGCGGCCCGGTGGCTGCCCGGTGGATTCCTCACGAGGCTCCCTCCCCGGCTGCCGCGGGGAGGTGTCCCCGGATGTCAGTGTCGGGCCGGGACTGTAGCGGAGGTTTCGTCACGCTCCAAAGTCAACCGACTACGCGGCGTCGCCGGGGAGGGCGCACCGGGGGCGGTCCGGGTGCCGCCGTCAGTAGCCGAAAGCGCGGGCGGTATTGGCCGCCACGGCCGCGGCCAGGGTGTCCTCGTCCACGCCCTTGACGTCCGCCATGGCCCGCAGGGTGACCGGAATCAGATAGGGGGCGTTGGGCCGTCCGCGGTACGGCGCCGGGGTGAGGAAGGGGGCGTCGGTCTCCACCAGGACGAGGTCGAGCGGGGCGACGGCCAGCGCGTCCCGCAGGTCCTGGGCGTTCTTGAAGGTGACGTTGCCGGCGAACGACATCAGATAGCCGCGCTCGGCGCAGATCTCGGCCATCGCGGCGTCGCCGGAGTAGCAGTGGAAGACGACGGTGTCGGGCGCGCCCTCCTCGGCCAGCACCCGCAGGACGTCCTCGTGCGCCTCCCGGTCGTGGATGACGAGCGCCTTGCCGTGCCGCTTGGCGATGTCGATGTGGCGGCGGAACGACAGTTCCTGCGCGGCCATGCCCTCCGGGCCGGTGCGGAAGCGGTCCAGGCCCGTCTCGCCGACGCCGCGCACCTGCGGCAGCGCGGCGAGGGCGTCGATCTCGGCGAGCGCGGCGTCGAGGGCCGCTTCGCCGCCGGGCTCGCGGGCGCCCTGCCGGGACCAGCCGTCGGGGTCGCCGTGGACGATCCGGGGTGCCTCGTTGGGGTGCAGCGCCACGGTCGCCCAGACGCCGTCGTGGGCGGCGGCGGTCTCGGCGGCCCAGCGGGAGCCCTGCACATCGCAGCCGACCTGGATCAGCGTGGTCACGCCGACCGAGGCGGCCTGGGCGACCGCGTCCTCGACGGCGCCGGACTGCATGTCGAGATGGGTGTGCGAGTCGGCGACGGGCACCCGCAGCGGCTCGGGCAGCGGCGGCGGTACGGCCTTGTCGTCCCGCTTGCCGTTCCTGCCGTCCGTGCCGGATGCCGATGATGTCGCCGCCATGGCGGCGATCCTATGCGGACCCGCCGGGGCGACCGCGGGCGGCTGCCGCGGTCGCCCCGGGTGGCACCTCGGTCACCTGCGGTGGAAGACGTGCAGCAGATCCGCGAAGTGGCGGCGGTGGGTTTCGCCGGCGGCGCGGTCCTTTTCGGCGGCCGGGGCCGGAACGGCTGCCTCCTCGGGCGCCGCGGTCACGACCGGCGGCCGCATCGGGGCCCCGGAGAGCAGCGGGCCGGCGATGCCCTGCTCCCCCAGCGCCGCGGCGGCCGACGGGATCTGGCCGGAGCGCATGATCCGCACCACATGGCCGTCGCAGTTGCCGCAGACCGGCGTGGTCAGCGGGGACGGCACCCGGCGGCCGTCCGTGTAGTAGGTGACGACGGACCGGCCCTGGGCGTCGGTGTGGTGGCGTATCTCGTATGCCTGCTCCCAGCCGTGGCCGCAGCGCATACAGGCGAACGAGTATGCCTCGTGCACAGGCGGCTCCGACCCGCCGTTGCGGGGTGCGGGGGGAACACTGCGCGAGGTGTCTGCGGTCTCACTCATGCCAGCTCCTCTTGTCCACCGGACAAGCTCTCCGGGACCGGGACGTCCCACCTCCAGTGGACTCCCCGCCCGGCCGGAACACAGCAGGCCCTGCCACCTGTTGGTTCAGATTTTGGGCTTGTTTGTGAAAAGTGCCCCACGCATCGTGCGGCCTTTGCTTATCAGATTAGTCCTTTACCTTCCGAAGGTCCCGTTCGCTCCGCGTTCTTTGCCGCCACGACCGCATCGAAGACCTCCCGTTTGGGTAGGCCCGCGTCCGCCGCGACGGCCGCGATGGCCTCCTTGCGGCGCTCCCCGGCCTCCTCGCGCACCGCGACCCGGCGGGCCAGCTCCTCCGGGCCGAGCTCCTGGCGGCCCGGCGCGGGGGCGCCCTCGACGACCACGGTGATCTCCCCGCGCACGCCCTCGGCGGCCCACGCGGCCAGATCCTTCAGCGGGCCGCGGCGCACCTCCTCGTAGGTCTTGGTCAGCTCCCGGCACACGGCCGCGCGGCGGTCCGCGCCGAACACCTCGGCCATCGCGGCGAGGGTGTCGTCCAGCCGGTGCGGGGCCTCGAAGTAGACGAGGGTGCGGCGCTCCTCGGCGACCTCGCGGAGCCGGCCGAGGCGCTCGCCCGCCTTGCGCGGCAGGAACCCCTCGAAGCAGAACCGGTCGACGGGCAGCCCGGACAGGGCGAGCGCGGTGAGCACGGCCGACGGCCCGGGGACCGCGGTGACCGGGATGTCCTGCTCGACCGCGGCCGCGACGAGCCGGTAGCCCGGGTCGGAGACCGACGGCATCCCGGCATCGGTCACCAGCAGCACCCGCGCCCCGCCGGTGAGCGCATCGACCAGCTCGGGGGTGCGGGCGCTCTCGTTGCCCTCGAAGTACGACACGATCCGGCCCGCGGGCTGCACCCCGAGCGCCTGGGTGAGCCGGCGCAGCCGGCGGGTGTCCTCGGCGGCCACCACATCGGCGGCGGCCAGCTCGGCGGCGAGCCGCGGCGGCGCGTCCGCGATGTCGCCGATGGGGGTCCCTGCGAGTACCAGCGTTCCAGTCACGCCCCCATCCTCGCAGGGGCCCGGGCCGCCCCGGTGTCCGCGCTCCGGCGGCGCCCCACCGGCTGTGTGCCGCCTCCCGGAGCGGGCGGGCGTCATCCCACAGCCGCGTTCCCTACGATGGCGCGGTGACCAGTACGACAGGAGCGCCGCCGGTGCGCGCCGAGCGGCCCCCGGGGGCCACGGCCCCGCACCCCAAGCCGACCGCCTGGCAGCTGCGGCTGCGCCGCTTCGGCCACCTGGACCGGCCGCGGACCCCGCTGCGGGACCGTCTGGTGCCGCCGTACGCGCCGCCGGGCACCGTGCTGTGGACGCTGCTGGGCCTCGGTCCGCGCGTGACGGACCGGCTCGCGCGCTGGTCCGGCTGGGGCGGCCCGCTGCTGGTCGCGCTGGTCGCGGGGCTGCTGCGGTTCTGGCACCTGGGCAGCCCGAACGCGGTGATATTCGATGAGACGTACTACGCCAAGGACGCCTGGTCGCTGCTGCAGTACGGCTACGAGGGCACCTGGCCGAAGAACGCCAACGACCTGATCCTGGGCGATCCGCAGCGCATCCCGCTCAGCCCCGAGCACTCGTACGTCGTCCATCCGCCGGTGGGCAAGTGGACGATCGCGCTGGGCGAGTCGGTCTTCGGGCTGAATCCGTTCGGCTGGCGCTTCATGGTCGCGCTGCTCGGCACCCTGTCCGTGCTGATGCTGTGCCGCATCGGGCGGCGGCTGTTCCGCTCCACGGCGCTCGGCTGCCTGGCGGGCGGCCTGCTCGCCGTGGACGGCCTGCACTTCGTGATGAGCCGCACGGCGCTGCTGGACCTGGTGCTGATGTTCTGGATCCTGGCGGCGTTCGGCTGCCTGCTGGTGGACCGGGACCGCACCCGGGCCCGGCTGGCGGCGGCGCTCCCGGCGGACCCGGACGGGACGGTGCACCCGTCCGACGAGGTGGGCGACCGGCTGCGGCTGGGGTGGCGGCCGTGGCGGCTGGCGGCCGGACTGTGCCTGGGGCTGGCCTGCGCCACGAAGTGGAACGGCCTCTATGTGCTGGCCGCGTTCGGCCTGCTCACGGTGGCGTGGGACGTGGCGGCCCGGCGCACCGCCGGCGCCCGGCGGGCGTACCGCTCGACGGGCCGGCGCGACCTGCTGCCCGCGTTCTGCTCCCTGGTGCCGGTGGCGATCGTCACCTACATCGCCTCCTGGGCGGGCTGGTTCGCCACCCGCGGCGGCTACTTCCGCGACTGGGCGTCGACCGATCCGCACCGGGGCGGGGCGTGGAGCTGGCTGCCGGACAGCCTGCGCAGCCTGTGGCACTACCAGTCCGAGGTCTACAACTTCCATGTCGGGCTGACCTCGCCGCACACCTATGAGTCGAACCCCTGGAGCTGGCTCGTCCTCGGCCGCCCGGTCTCGTACTTCTACGAGTCCCCCGGGCCCGGCAAGGCGGGCTGCCCGGTGGACGCCGCCGACAAGTGCGCCCGGGAGGTGCTGGCGCTCGGCACCCCGGTGCTGTGGTGGGCCGGCTGCTTCGCGGTGCTGTACGTGCTCTACCGCTGGGCGTTCCGGCGGGACTGGCGGGCCGGCGCGGTCCTGTGCGGGATCGCCGCGGGCTGGCTGCCCTGGTTCCTGTACCAGGAGCGGACCATCTTCCTCTTCTACGCGGTCGTCTTCGTGCCGTTCCTGTGCCTCGCCGTGACGATGATGATCGGGGCGCTGCTGGGGCCGCGGGGAGCGAGCGAGCGGCGGCGGACGCTGGGGGCGGTCGGCGCGGGCGTCCTGGTCCTGCTGATCGTCTGGAACTTCATCTACTTCTTCCCGATTTACACCGGGCAGCCGTTGCCGGTGGAGGCCTGGCGGAACCGCATGTGGCTGGACACCTGGGTCTGATCGCGTAGAGTGCGCCGCGATCGCGCTCTTAATCGATTGATTAAGAGGACAGAGAGACACTCTGGGGGTTTCTCCAATGCGGAGTGGCGGTAAGGCCGCTGTCATCGGCGGCATCACGGCCGCGGTGCTGGGAGCTGCCGGATACGGCGCGTACGCCCTGCTGGACGGCCCGGCCGACGGAACGGCCGCGGACGGCAAGCCGTCGGTGAAGACCGGCCCGCCGGACGCGTCCGAGGTCAGGAAGGCCACGCGGGGCTTCCTCGCCGCGTGGGGCTCCGGCGACCCGCGGCAGGCGGCGAAGTACACCGACGACCGCGAGGCCGCGGCGACGGCGCTGCGCGCCTACCGCACGGACGCGCACATCTCCGACGTCCGGCTGGACCCGGGCGCCCGTCGCGGCAGCACGGTGCCTTTCGACGTGGAGGCTGAGATCTCCTACGGTGACCGGACGACCACCTGGACGTACTCCTCCGAGCTCGACGTGGTGCGCGAGCGGCGGACCGGGCGGGCCGTGGTGAACTGGCAGCCCTCCGTGGTCCACCCCGAGCTGCACGCCGGGGACTCCCTGAAGACGGGCGAGGCCGAGGCGCCGCCGATCAAGGCGGTCGACCGCAACGGCACCCCGCTGACCGAGAAGACCCACCCGGCGCTCTCCGGTGTGCTGGCCGGCCTGCGCGAGCGGTACGGCGACAAGGCCGGCGGCACGGCCGGGGTGGAGCTGTGGATCGAGCGCGCGGGCGGCTCGGACGACGCCGCGAGCGCCTCCCCCGACACCTCCGCGGCCGGCAAGAAGGCCGAACAGCCGGACAAGACGCTGAAGGTGCTCTCCAAGGGCACCCCCGGCACACTCCGCACCACCCTCGACGCCGCGCTGCAGACCCGGGCCGAGAAGTCGATCAGCAAGCACGGCAAGGCGGCCGTGGTGCTGAGCAAGGCCCGCACCGGCGAGATCCTGGCCGTCGCCAACTCTCCTGCCCAGGGCTACAACACCGCGCTCCAGGGATCGCTGGCCCCGGGCTCCACGATGAAGGTCATCTCCTCGGCGATGCTCATCGACAAGGGGCTGGCCGGCTGGGGCAAGCAGCACCCGTGCCCGAAGTACGCGCCGTACGGCGGCTGGAAGTTCCAGAACGACAAGAAGTTCGAGATCAAGAACGGCACGTTCGAGCAGAGCTTCGCCCGTTCCTGCAACACCGCCTTCATCACGCAGGCGGAGAAGCTGAGCGACTCCGAACTCACCAAGGAGGCGCGGGACGTCTTCGGCATCGGCCTGAACTGGCAGACCGGTGTGCCGTCCTTCGACGGTGCCGTCCCGGTGCAGTCCGCCGCCCCCAAGGCGGCCTCGCTGATCGGGCAGGGCGGGGTCCGGATGAACCCGCTCACCATGGCGTCGGTCGCCGCCACCGTGCGCACCGGCTCGTTCCACCAGCCGTACCTGGTCGCCCCGTCCCTCGACAAGCGGAAGCTCGCCGAGGCGGCCCGCCCGCTGTCCGCGGACACCGCGCAGCAGCTGCGCAAGATGATGCGGCTGACCGCCACCCAGGGCACGGCGGCCGAGGCGATGGCCGGGCTCGGCGGCGACATCGGCGCCAAGACGGGTTCGGCGGAGGTCGACGGCCAGAAGAAGCCGAACGGCTGGTTCACCGCCTACCGGGGCGACCTGGCCGCGGCGGCCGTGGTCCCCGAGGGCGGCCACGGCGGCTCGTCGGCCGGACCGGTGGTGGCCCAGCTGCTGCGCGCGGGGGGCTGACCCGCCCGCGCGACCCGCGCCGGAACCGGACCCGGGTCCCTCCGTGCGACGCGGCCGTGTGCCGCTCTTCTCCGCCGAACGCGGAAGGGGGCGGCACACGGCCGTTTTTCGGCTTTCGCACGCCGGTTTGCCGTGGAAGTCCCCTGCTCGATACCGTGATCATCTTCTTTAACGCCCTCATCAGCGCGTTAAAGAGGGGGCGGTACGCCCGGCACAGCACGCACGGCGCAGGCCCGTCACCGGCCGGACCGGTCGGACCAAGGGGAGCCGACTTGCGAAAGCCTCCCCGGCCTGCGGCCATTCACCAGGGGGATCCCATGAAGAAGCGTTTGTTCGGCATCATCGCGGCCGCGGCGGTCGCCGCTCCCGCGCTGCTCTGCGCGGGCTCGGCACAAGCGGCGAGCGGTGTACCCGTCACCTGGAAGAACAAGGGCACCAACCGGTGCCTGGACCACGTCTCCGGGGCCGTCGTGATGGGCCAGTGCGACTTCGGCTACCAGACCTGGTACGAGAAGAAGCAGTCCGACGGCACCTACACCCTGAACGACGGCGACAAGTGCCTGGAGCAGTCCCACGGCGGGGTCCGTCTGGCCGGCTGCAACGGAAGCAACAACCAGCGGTGGTACGAGAAGAAGCTCTCCAACGGCTGGCGCCTCACCAGCAAGGCCACCAAGCGCACCCTGGGGACGAACAGCTCGCACGGCATCTACGTGGGCATCGACGCCGGCGGCAAGCTCCAGCGCTGGTCGTGACGGACCGGTGAGGCGGTCGGCGCGGAATCCCCGGACCCAGGGGCGCCGCGCCGGCCGCCCCGCGCCCCGGCCGTGGCCCTCCGTTCCGCCCGTCTCCGCGACGATCCCGTACCGAGTCCGCGCCGGGCCGCTCCCGGTGTGACCCTCGCCGCACTCGTACGGCCGCGTGCCCGGTCCCGGGCACGCGGCCGTACGGGTGCGTGCCCGGTCCCGGGCAACGGACCCGGCCGAGGCCCGGAAACCCGCGGGGAGTTCGGCGGGCCGGCGGCAACCGGCCCCCGGCGTGCGCGGAATCACCATCGCGTGGCCCATGCACCTACCGCTAGCGTCGAGGCCATGGCATCACCCGACAACGCCCCGGACCGGACCACCGCACACGCCCATCCCCGCTTCGCGGAGGCCCTGCGCGCTCTCGGCCTCGATGTCGAGGTACGCCGCTTCCCCGACGCGACCCGCACGGCCGCCGAGGCCGCGGCCGCCATCGGCTGCTCGTTGGATCAGATCGTCAAGTCCCTGGTGTTCGCGGCCGACGGCGTTCCGGTGCTGGTGCTCATGGACGGCGCCTCCCGCGTGGACCCGGAGCGCGTGCGGGCCGAACTCGGTGCGGCGGAGGTCCGGCGGGCGGACGCGGCGCTCGTCCGCGAGACCACCGGCTATGCGATCGGCGGGGTGCCGCCGTTCGGGCACCGCACCCGCACCCGGGTCCTCGCGGACCGCGGGCTCCTCCGGCACGACGTGGTGTGGGCCGCGGCCGGCACCCCGCACACGGTGTTCGCGCTCGACCCGGAGACCCTGATCGGGCACGCGGGCGCCACGCTCGCCGACGTGCGGGAGCGGGAAGCGTGACGCCTCTCGTCGCGACGGCGGTGCTCCTCGCCGCCGTCACCCACGCCGGCTGGAACGCCGTCGCCCACCACATGAAGGACCAGTTGGTCGCCTTCACCCTGGTGAGCGGCGGCGGCGCGGTGTGCGGCGCCGTCATGGCGTGCTTCGCGCCGCTCCCCGACCGGGACGCCTGGCCGTATCTGCTCCTCTCGGCCGTGCTCCATGTCGCCTACATGACCCTGCTGATGCGGTCGTTCCGGCTGGGCGACTTCGGACAGATGTATCCGATCGCCCGCGGCACGGCTCCCCTGGTGGTGACCGTCCTCGCGGCGGTTTTCGTCGGCGAGGTGCCGGACGGCTGGGCCTCGGCGGGCGTCGTGGTGGCGTCGGCGGGGCTGGTGGGTCTCGCGCTGTGGGGCATCCGCGGTTCGGGCAACCGCCCGCACTGGCCCGCGATCCTCGCCGCCCTCGGCACCGGGCTGGCCATCGCCGGGTACACCGTCGTCGACGGCATGGGGGTCCGGGCGTCCGGCACCCCGGTGGGCTACATCGCCTGGCTGATGATCCTGGAGGGCGTGGCCATCCCCGCCGTCGCCCTGGCCACCCGGCGCGGCGCCCTGCCCGCCCAGCTCCGCCCGTACGCGGTGCGGGGCCTGTGCGGCGGCGTGCTCTCGGTCGCCGCGTACGGCCTGGTCCTGTGGGCCCAGACCCGGGCCGCCCTCGCCCCGATCGCCGCGCTGCGCGAATCGTCGATCATCGTCGGGGCGGCCATCGGCACGGTGTTCTTCAAGGAACGCTTCGGCACGCCCCGGATCGCTGCGGCGGCGCTGATGGTGGTGGGCATCGGGCTGATGCTGCATACGAGTTGAGGGCGGGGGACGGCCCGGCGGCCGGTGTATCGCCGCCGGGCTGTCCCGGCGCCGGGAGTGCGCCAAGGCCCGGGGGTGTGCGGACGGGCTCGCGGTGCGTCGTGCGAGCCGGGCCAACGGCCCGATGCCCCCCACGGGTTGCCCCGGGGCACCGCCGGGCGGGCGTACCGTGGACGGTGACCCGGACGGGGGTGACCATGACTGACGCTCTGACCATCGGGGACCGGCTGGCGGCGCTGCGCATGCGCCGCGGCACGACGCAGGAGCAGCTCGCGGAGCGGGCCCGCCTCAGTGTGGACACCGTGCGCAAGCTGGAGCAGAACCAGCGCCGCACGGCACGGCTGGCCACCCTCAACGCCCTGGCACGGGCGCTGGATGTCGAGACCTCGGTGCTCGTCGGTCAGCCGACGGTGCTGGAACCGGCGAACGGCGCGGACCCGCCCAGCCTGCTCGCCCTGCGCCGCGCCGTCACCCCGCTCGCGGAGATCCCGGGCCTGGACGCCGGTGAGGACGACGTGCCGCCGCCCTCCCTTGCGCAGCTGCGGGCCTCGCTGCGCTCCACGGAACTCGTCCGGCGGCGGGGCGAGTTCACCCGGATCGCCTCGGTCCTGCCGGTGCTGATCGCGGACGCCCGGGCGGCGGTGCGGGCTCTCACCGGCGCCGAACGGGCCTCCGCACAGGCGGTGCTGGCGGAGGCGTACCAGGTCGCCGCCACCACGCTCGCCGGGCTCGGCAAGGAGGACGCCGCCTTCACGGCCATCGAGCACTCCGTCGCGGCTGCCCGGCTGTCCGACGATCCCCGCCTGGAGACGATGGCGATCTCCTGTCTGTCCTGGATCTTCACCAAGCAGGGGCGGATCGACGACGCCGAGCGGGTGGCGGTCGCGACCGCGGAGCGCATCGAGCCCGGTTTCCGCTCGGCCCCGGTCGACCTGTCCCTGTGGGGCATCCTGCTGCTGCGCGGGGCGACGGCGGCGGTCCGGGCCGAGCGCGGGGACACCGCGCGCGACCTGCTGTCGTTGGCCTCGGCCGCGGCGGCCCGGATCGGCACGGACCGGCTGGACTACGCGACGCCGTTCGGCCCCACCAACGCCGCGGTCGCCGCGGTGAACGCCTATGTGGACATGGGGCAGCCCGGCAGGGCCATCGAACGCGCACAGCAGGTGCGGGACACCTCCTCGCTGCCGCCGACCTGGCTGGCCAGGCACCAGGTGGACCGCGCACTCGCCTACGCCGACCTGGGGCGCGACGACCGTGCGGTCCGTGCGCTGCTGGCCGCCGACCGCACGGCTCCCGAGTGGATGCGCTACCACGCCACCTCGCGCCATCTGGTCGCGGAACTCCGGGGCCGGGAACGCCGACGCCACTCCCCCGTCCGGGATCTGGCGATGCGGCTGCACATCGAGGAATAGGGAACCGCGGAGTAGGACACCGCGCAGTAGGACACCGTGTCCCGGCTGAGGTCCCGGGTCGCACCGCCCGTCCCTGTCACCGCACCGGCTCCCGCAGCATCCTGCCGACCATGACAGAACCTCTCGGGGCGGCTGCGACCGCTCCCCGCTCCGTGCGCGCCTCCGCCGAGGCCACCTGGCGATTCCCCCGCACCCCGCGGAGCATTCCGCTGGCGCGGGCCGTGGTCCGTACCCGGCTCGCGGCGTGGGAGCTGGATGCGCGCACCGTCGACACGGCATGCCTGGTGCTCTCGGAGCTCATGACCAACGCCCAGGTACACGCGCGTGTTCCACCGGGGCGGGAGATCGGTGTGCGGTTCGCCCGGCAGCCGGGCCGCCTGCGCATCGAGGTCGCCGATGCGAGCACCGAGCCCCCGGAGCCGCGCGACGCCCGGGGCGAGGACGAGCACGGACGGGGATTGGCCCTGGTCATCGCGTTGGCGGCGAACTGGGGCGTGTACCCCCGCCGTCATGGCATCGGCAAGGTCGTCTGGGCCGAGATCGCGACGGCGGCCGGAGCGGAACGGGCTGATCCGGACGAGGTCTGACGGAGGCTGCCGAGCGCGGGGCGGGCCGGGGGTGTACGCCGAGTCCCGCCCCGGTGCCCGGCCCCGCGCAGACACGGAGAAGCGGGGCCGGGCCGTTTCGGAGGGGTTTCGCCGGGGCGGCGGTCCCCGGGCCGGTCCGGCACGGTGCGGTGTGCTTCGGCGCCGGGGTGGCACGTGACGTCGGCGGGCCTCCGGCGCAAAGGGCCTCTCAGCAGCGGAAGAAGATGCCCCGCACCTCGTGGAGGATGCCTTCCCACACGTCGAACCAGCCGACGAAGGTCTTGTCGTAGAAGTGGTGGAAGCAGTGCCGCCGCTCCCACCCGCACTCCAGGCGGAAGTCGTCGTTCGGGAAACCCCAGGAGTACACGGTGCCGCCGGCCTGGTTCCGGAAGGACAGGCCCTGCGGGGCGCCCAGCGGTTCGCCCGGGGCGCCGCGGCCGGTGCGGAAGCCGTGCGACGTGGCGAAGTAGTCGAGCGTGACGTGGACGAACGGGACGCCGGTGTGCGGGTCGGACGCCTGGGTCGCGGTCACCGTGATGTTCTCCAGGGTGGCGATCGGGGCGTGCGCCGCCGTGAACAGCTTCCCCTGGAACGTCATGGTCTTCGACAGCGCCCGCACCGTGTGCGTGACGTCCTGGCCGAGGCCGAGCATATGGCTGATCCTGGGCTCCAGCTCCAACTCCTGGAGCTCGGGAAAGGAAATGCCCTTGTCCGGGAGCATGTCGAGCGTGCCGGTCTCGAACGGCAGATCCGCTACGGCCCGCCCCGGCCGTTCCTGGGCCTGGCTGGACATGGTGGCCTCCTCCGTCGGCGCGTGCGACGCGGGGCCCTGCCGGGCGACGGGTCCGGGCGGCCCGGACCGGCGAGAAGCAGGTTCGCGAACACCCCGGCTCAGCCGCGCGATCGACGGCTCAGCCGCACGTTCGACGGCTCAGCGACGCGATCGGCGGTGATCCGGCAGGTCGTCCGCAGGGCTCGGCGTCGGTCGTCCATGCCCGGCCGTACGCAACGGAGGCCGGTTGCCCGGCCCGGCGCACGGCCGACGGCATGGACGATGTTCTTCCATCGTCCAACGGGACCGAGCGCGGTGCATCCCGGGCCGTCGCACCGTATGCGCGGGGGCATCCGGGGCCGCGAGCTGCCGAGTTCCCCCAGGCGGCAGCGCCGCCCGGCGCCGGCACCGGGAGCGGCTGTGCGCCGCGCCCGGCGCCCCCGGACCTGTCCCGGCGCCGCGGGCCCCGGCGCCCCGCGCCCCGCGCCGCGGGCCGGCTCAACCCCGTCGCGCGTCCAGGCAGTCCCGGACCGCGCGGACCAGGGCCTGTGCCCGCGGGTCGGCGGTGACGTTCTGCTGCATGCCGTTGGTGACGTAGCCGAAGGAGATGCCGGACTCCGGGTCGGCGAACGCCAGGGAGCCGCCGCGCCCCGGGTGGCCGAAGGAGCCGGGCGCGAGGAGCGGGGACGCCGGGCCGTGCAGCATGTAGCCCAGGCCGAAGCGGGTGTTGACGACGAGGACCCGGTCCGGTCCGGTGGACTCCTCCGTCCGCGCGAGGGTGAGCGTCGCGGGCGCCAGCAGACACCGGCCGCTGGGCACCGGGCCGATCAGCGCGGCGTAGAACCGGGCCAGGGAGCGGGCGGTGGCGATCCCGCCCGAGGCGGGGAGTTCGGCCGCGCGGTAGCCGGGGGCGTTCTCGTCCGGCAGCGGGTCGATGGCGGTGAAGGCGCGCCGGGTGAGGGAGTCGGGGTCGTGGTAGGCCTCGGAGACCGAGCGCTTGGGGCGGACCTTCAGCCCCTGCGAGGCGGGCGGCTCGGGGGCCGTGACATCGGCGATCCGGCCGACCCGGTGGGCCTCCTCCGGGGGCAGTCCGAGCCACAGGTCCAGGCCGAGCGGCCCGGAGATCTCGTCGGCGATCCAGCGTCCGATGGTGCGGCCGGTGATCCGCCGCACCAGCTCGCCGAGCAGCCAGCTGTAGGTCTGGGCGTGGTAGCCGTGCGCGGTGCCGGGCTCCCAGGCGGGTGCCTGGGCGGCCATCGCCCGGGGCCCGCTGACGCCGTCGGCGGCCTCCTCGGGCGTGAGCGGGGTGTCGAGCACCGGCAGCCCGGCGCGGTGCGAGAGCAGATGCCGGACGAGCACCCGCTCCTTGCCGTTCGCCTTGAACTCGGGCCAGTAGGTGCCCACCGGGGCGTCCAGGTCGAGCTGGCCGCGCTGATGCAGCATCAGCGGTACGGCGGCGGCAACGCCCTTCGTCGCGGAGCGGACGATCTGCGCGGTGTTCTCCTGCCAGGGTTCCGAGCCGTCGGCGTCGGCGGTGCCCGCCCACAGGTCGACCGCCTGCCCGTCGCGGGTGTGGACGGCGACCGCCGCGCCGCGTTCCCCGCGCAGGCCGAAGTTACGGACGAAGGCGTCCCGGACCGGCTCGAAGCCGTCCACCACCATGCCCTGGACGTCCACCACTGGTGCGTACTCCTGCCACGACTCGTAACCCGACAACCTCCCCATGGTGCCTGGGCCGCCCCGGCGGCCCGACGGCGGGGCCCGTCCGGCGGCCCGGGGCGGCGGAGCGGGCCGGCCACGGAGCGTCAGGAGAGCATGATCGAGACGTCGATGTTGCCGCGGGTGGCGTTGGAGAACGGGCAGACCTGGCGGGCCTCGGCCACGAAGCGTTCGGCCAGCGCCTGGTCGAGGAGCGGGAGGGAGACCCGGAGCGCCACGTCGAAGCCGAACGCGTCGGCCTCCGTGGGCCCGAGGCCCACCTTGGCGCTGACCGTGGCGGCGGTGAGGTCGTGCCCGGCGCGGTCGCCGACGAGGGCCAGGGCGCTGTGGAAGCAGGCGCTCCAGCCCGCGGCGAAGAGCTGCTCGGGGTTGGTGCCCACGCCGTCGCCGCCCAGTTCGCGGGGGATGCCGACCCGGACGTCGAGCTGCCCGTCGGGGGTGCGGAGAAAGCCGTCACGGCCGCCGTGCGCGGTGGCCTCCGCCAGGTAGACGATCTCCGTCGGCCGGATCGGAGCAGGGGTCGCCGACCGGGGCGGGGCAACGGTCGGGAGGTCCTGGAGCATGCTGGGCCCTCACAGGTGAACAGGTGCGTTCAACATCATCGGGCTCAACGTACCGGGCTGCCGGACCCTTAAGTTACCGGGGGGTAGCTACCGTGGGTACGGTCAGCCGGCCGGCACCGTCACCGAGCGCGGATCGAAGCCGAACGGCAGCTCCAGCCGGTGGGCGCGCATCAGATCCGCGTCGCACAGCAGGTCCTGGGTGCGGCCGTCGGCGGCGATCACGCCGCCGCTGAGCACCACCGAGCGCGGGCAGAGCTCCAGGGCGTACGGCAGGTCGTGGGTGACCATGAGCACGGTGACGTCCAGCGACCGCAGGATGTCGGCGAGCTCCCGGCGGGAGGCGGGGTCGAGGTTGGACGAGGGCTCGTCCAGGACCAGGATCTCCGGCTCCATGGCGAGCACCGTGGCGACCGCGACCCGGCGCCGCTGCCCGAACGAGAGGTGGTGCGGCGGCCGGGCGGCGTACTCCGCCATGCCGACCCGCTCCAGCGCCCGGACGACGCGGTCCTCCAGCTCCGGGCCGCGCAGCCCGGCGGCGGCCGGTCCGAACGCGACGTCCTCCCGGACGGTGGGCATGAACAGCTGGTCGTCCGGGTCCTGGAAGACGATGCCGACCCGGCGGCGGATCTCCGCGAGGTTCGGCTGCGCCACCGGCAGCCCGGCGACGCTCACGCTGCCCGCGCCGCCGCTGAGGATGCCGTTGAGGTGCAGCACCAGGGTGGTCTTCCCGGCGCCGTTGGGGCCCAGCAGGGCGACCCGCTCGCCGCGGGCCACGGTCAGATCGACGCCGAAGAGCGCCTGGTGGCCGTCGGGGTAGGCGTAGGCGAGGCGGCTGACCTCGAGCGACGCGGGGGCGTCGGCGGGCGCGGGGTCCGGGGCGGGGTCGGCGGTCACGGGGTCCATCCCATCAGGCGGTCCATCCCATCGGGCAGTCCAGGTGGTCGGACACGTCGTCGGATGCGTCGTCGGACACGTCGTCGGATGCGTCGTCGGATGCGTCGTCGGACAAGCGGTCCGGGTCCTCAGACAAGGGTCCATCCCATCAGGCAGACGGCCAGGGCCGCCGCGGGGAGGGCCGCGGCGCACGCCCACTGGGCGCGGGACGCCGTCACCTCGTCGATCACCGGCATGCTGCCCGCGTAGCCGCGGCTGACCATCGCCAGGTGCACCCGCTCGCCCCGCTCGTAGGAGCGGATGAACAGCGCACCGGCCGAGGTGGCGAGCACCTTCCAGTGGCGCGGGCCGGTCGCCTCGAAGCCGCGCGAGACCCGGGCGATCCGCATCCGGCGCATCTCGTCGGTGATCACGTCCCCGTAGCGGATCATGAACGAGGCGATCTGGACGAGGAGCGGGGGCAGCCGCAGCCGCTGGAGGCCGAGCAGCAGCGAGCGCAGCTCGGTGGTGGAGGCGAGCAGCACGGAGGCGGCGACGCCGAGGGTGCCCTTGGCCAGGATGTTCCAGGCGCCCCAGAGGCCGGAGACGCTGAGCTGGAGGCCGAGCACCTCGGTCCGGGGGCCGCTCGCCACGAACGGCAGGAAGAAGGCGAAGAGCACGAACGGCACCTCGATGAGCAGCCGTTTCAGCAGCACTCCGGCCGGGATGCGGGCGGTGGCCGCCACCCCGGCCAGCAGCAGCGCGTAGCAGCCGAAGGCCCAGACGGCCGCCCGCGGGGTGGCGACCACGACGAGCACGAAGCAGAGCACCGCCGCGATCTTGCACTGCGCCGGGAGCCGGTGCACCGGCGATGCGCCGGGCCGGTAGAGCCGGTGGGCGTGCCCCGCTCCCATGTCAGCCGGACGCGGCGGAGTCGCCCGGACCGGTGTCAGGGCTGCGGCGGCGGATGACGTAGAAGAAGCCGGTGCCCACGAGCAGGGTCGCGCCGACGCCGATCACCCCGGCCAGGCCGCCGGAGAGCCGGGGGCTCTCGACGTCCTTGGTCTGGTAGTCGGCGAGCGGCGAGTTCGCGAAGGTGTGGGCCTCGACCTTGGTGTCCATCTTGTGGTCGGCGGCGACCTTCTCCAGGCCGTCGGGGCTGGCGGAGGCGTAGTAGCTGAGGCCGCCCGCGAGCAGCAGCGCGGCCAGGACACCGGTGATCCACAGACGCCGGGTGCTGAGCCGGGTGCGCTTCCCCGGCGCGGGCGTGCCGGATTCCGGTGCGGACGGGGTCCCGGTGGCCATGGCGGCGTCCTCCTGCGGTGCGGTGGCCTTCGATGCCGTGGCCTGCGGCGCTGCGGCCTGCGGCTCGGCGGCCTGCGGTGCTGTGGCGTTCTCGTCGTGGTCCGCGGTGCGTGCCATCAGGCGCTCGCCTCCCCGGAGCGCGCCGGGCCGTCCTCCGCGGGCTTCCGTCCGATGGCGGTGGCGCCGGACGGTGTGGCGCCGGACCCCGTGGCACCGGACGGGGCTGCGGGGGCGGCGACGGGCGAGGTGTGCAGGGTCAGCGAGGGCCGCAGACCGCGGGCGCCGTAGACGAGATCGGGGCGGACCGCGAGCACGGCTCCGACCGTCAGCGCGGTGATCGCCGCCTCGCCGAGGCCGATGAGCACGTGCACGCCGACCATGGCGGCGAACACCGTGCCCAGGGGCACGTCCTTCGTCCCGCCGAGGGCGTAGAGCCCGGTGAAGGCGACGGCGGCGGCCGGTACGGAGACCAGGGCGGCCACGAACGCGGCGGCGGTGACCGAGCCGCGGTTCTGCGGCAGCACCTTCACCAGCAGCCGGAACAGCCCGTAGGCGACCAGCACCGTCACCACGGCCATGTCGGTGATGTTGACGCCGAGCGCGGTGAGCCCGCCGTCCGCGAAGAGCACCGCCTGCATCAGCAGCACCACGGACACGCAGAGGATGCCGGTGCACGGGCCGACGAGGATCGCGGCGAGCGCGCCGCCGAGCAAGTGACCGCTGGTGGCCACGCCGACCGGGAAGTTCAGCATCTGCACGGCGAAGATGAAGGCCGCCACGAGACCGGCCAGCGGCGCGGTGCGCTCGTCCAGCTCACGGCGGGCACCGCGCAGGCTGACGGCGACCGCGGCGGCGGCGACGACGCCGGTGGCCACGGACACGGGTGCGTCGATGAATCCGTCGGGGACATGCATGGGCGGGGCTCCGCTCCGGCGTTGTGGTGAACATTCAATGATAGGCGCCGAGTGCGAACCATATGCAAGAGCGCAGCAGCCGCGGAACGCGGGGGTCCGGGACGGCGGCGCCCGGCGCGGGAGAGCCATGAGGCCCGGCGCGGCAGAGCCACGCGGGGCCCGGCGCCCGGTGGGGCGGCTCGGGCACCGGTCTCCCCGGCGCCCGCGGACACGGGCTCCACAGGACATCCGGGCTGCGCGGGCCCGCCCGAGGTGGCGGGGCCGGACTTCTGACCAAATCCTGGAGAGGACGCCGCGCGGGAGTCATCCGGGGGGCGCGGGGCAGGCGATCCGCGAGGGAGGTCGACGCCATGCTGACGGCTGCCGGTCCTTCCGTCGCTCCGCCCCGGCTGAGCCGGCGCCGCACCAACGCCGTGTTCGCGACGGTGGTCCTCGGGCTGATGCTGGCCGCCCTCGACCAGCTCATCATCTCCACCGCACTGCCCACGATCGTGGCGGAGCTGGGCGGCTCCGGGCACATGGCGTGGGTGATCACGGCCTATCTGCTCACCGAGACCGTCGCGACCGTGCTGGTCGGCAAGTTCGGCGACATGTTCGGCCGGAAGGTCGTCTTCCAGGTGAGCGCGGGCATCTTCGTGGTGGGCTCCCTGCTGGCCGGCTCGGCGCAGAGCATGGCGATGCTGATCGGGGGCCGGGCGATCCAGGGCGTCGGCGGCGGCGGTCTGATGGTCACCGCGATGGCGCTGATCGCCGACGTCATCCCGCTGCGGCAGCGCGGCAAGTACCAGGGCGCGCTCGGCGCCGTCTTCGGCATCACCACCGTGGTCGGCCCCACCCTCGGCGGGGTCTTCACCGACCAGGCAACCTGGCGCTGGTGCTTCTACATCAACATTCCGATCGCCGCCGTCATGGTCGTCATGGCCGCCCGGACCATCCCGGTGATCCGCGCGGCGGCCCGCCCGGTGATCGACTACGCGGGCATCGTGCTGGCGGCGCTCGGCACGTCCGCCCTCGTGCTGGGCCTGGAGTGGGGCGGGAGCACCTACCCCTGGACCTCCGTGACCGTCATCGGCCTGCTCTTCGGCTCGGTGGCGCTGCTCACCGGGTTCGTCCTCGTCGAGCTGCGGGCCCGGGAGCCGATGCTCCCGATGGAGCTCTTCCGGAATCCGGTCTTCACGGTCTGCTCGATCCTCAGCTTCATCGTCGGCTTCGCGATGCTCGGGGCCCTGACCTATCTGCCGACGTATCTGCAGTTCGTCGACGGCATCACGGCCACCGCCTCCGGGGTGCGCACCCTGCCCATGGTCATCGGGCTGCTGACCACCGCCCTGCTCGCGGGCGAGGTGGTCAGCCGCACCGGCAGATACAAGATCTTCCCGATCCTGGGCTCGGCGCTCACCGCACTCGGGCTGTTCCTGATGTCCACCATGGGCAGCAGCACCGGCGTCTGGCTGGAGCTGCTCTACATGTTCGTGCTCGGGCTGGGGATCGGCCTGACCATGCAGGTGCTCACGATCGCCGTGCAGAACACCGTGCCGTACCACGACCTGGGCGCCGCGACCTCCGGTGTGACGTACTTCCGCACCCTGGGCAGCGCCTTCGGCACCGCCGTCTTCGGCAGCCTCTACACCAGCCGGCTGGAGCCGAACCTCGCCGAGGCGCACGCCGCCTCCCCCGGCGTCCCGGACGGGCTGGTGCGCAGCCCGAAGGGGCTCCATCTGCTGCCGGACGCGCGGGCCGCCCCGTTCATCGACGCGTACGCCGACACCGTGAACGACGTCTTCCTCTGGGTGGTCCCGGTGTCGCTGGTCGGCTTCGCGGTGGCGCTGTTCCTGAAGGAGGTGCCGCTGCGCGACAGCGCCCGCGCGGAGGCCTCCGACCTGGGCGAGGGCTTCGCCGCGCCCGACAGCCCGGACACGGACCAGCAGCTCGCGCGGGCCGTGGCCGGTGTGATGCGCCGGACCGGCGGGCCGGTCACCCGGGAGCTGCTGGCCGACTGCGACAGTCCGCTCTCCCCCGGCCAGGCCTGGGCGATCGGCCAGATCCACTGGCGGGCCCGGGTGCGCGGCAGGGCGTCCCTGACCGAGATCGCCGGGGCGCACCGGATGCCGACGGAGGTGCTGGATCCGGTGTTCCAGCAGGTCGCGGAGGCGGGGTACGCGCTGCGGGACGGCGACGGGCTCCGGCTGACGACCGCCGGCCGGGCCGAGATCGACCGGCTGACCGCCGCCTGGCGGCACTGGCTGGACCAGCGGCTGGAGGACTGGGACGTCACCGACCCGGCGGACCGGGCCCGGCTGGACCGGGCGCTGGACCACCTGGCGGCGGAACTCCTGGAGGAGGCGGAGGCGCAGTACGTCCGGACGCCGGTCTGACGGGCGGCGGGCTGACGGGCGGCGGGCTGACGGGGGCGGCAGGACTGGGAGCGGGCCGGTGGGGACAACGAAGCCCGGCCGGTGGCTCCCTGGGGAGTCCACCGGCCGGGCCCGTGGTGCGCCGTTCCCCGTCCCCACGGGACACGGCGCGGTCCGGGGGACGGAGCCGCTCTTGTCCCGTCCCCCGGAGATTCAGGTCCGGCTGTACTCCGGATCGCTCTCCTCGTCACGGCGCGGAGCAGCGGCGGGGGCAGAGGCATCGTGCGAGGTGGGGGCATCGTGCGAAGTGGCGGCACCGTCCGGGGCACCGGCCTGGGCCGGGACGTCCGCACGTCCCGCCGGGACCCCCGCGGCGCCCGCGGCGTCGTCCGAAGCCGCGGCCGCGTCGTCCGCGGTGGCCGTCGGTGCGTCCCCGAGGTGCTTCCGCAGCCCCTCGCCCTCCACGTCGACCTGCGGCAGCATCCGGTCCAGCCATCGCGGCAGCCACCAGGCCTTCCCGCCCAGCAGGGCCAGCACCGCGGGCACGATCGTCATCCGCACCACGAAGGCGTCGAAGGCGACGGCGACCGCGAGGCCGAAGCCGATCATCTTGACCATCGACTCGTCGCTGCCGATGAAGCCGGCGAAGACGCTGATCATGATGACGGCGGCGGCGGTGACCACCCGGGCCCCGTGCCGGAAGCCGGTCACGACCGCCTGAGCGGGCCGCTCCCCGTGGACGAACGCCTCCCGCATCCGGGTGACCAGGAAGACCTCGTAGTCCATGGCCAGGCCGAAGACCACGCCGACCAGGAAGATCGGCATCATGCTCATGATCGGACCGGTCTGCTCGACCCCGAACAGGTCGCCCAGCCAACCCCACTGGAAGACCGCCACGACCGCGCCGAGGGCGGCGACCACCGAGAGCAGGAAGCCGAGAGCGGCCTTGAGCGGGACGAGGATGGACCGGAAGACCAGGATCAGCAGCAGGAAGGCCAGGCCGACGACCAGCCCCAGGTAGGGGAGGAGGGCGTCGTTGAGCTTCTGCGAGACATCGATGTTCATGGCCGTGGTGCCGGTGACCATGAGGTCCGCACCGTCGTCGGCGGCGGCGTCGCGGGTCTTCCCGCGGATCTCCTTGACCAGGTCCTCGGTGGTGAGGCTGCTCGGCTCGGAGTCGGGCACGACGGTCAGCGTCGCGGTGTCACCGCCCTTGTTGAACTGGGGCGGGGTGACCGCCGCGACGTCGTCGAGCCGGGAGACGGCCTTCGCCACCGAGCGGACGGCGGCCTGCGGGTCGTCGCTGTCCTCGGCGTCGACCATCAGCAGCAGCGGGCCGTTCAGCCCGGGGCCGAAGGCGTCCGCCAGCATGTCGTACGCCTTGCGCTGGGTGGTGCTCGTCGGCTGCGCGCCGTCGTCGGGCAGGCCCAGCTCCAGGGAGGCCGCGGGGACGGCGACCACCCCGAGGCCGATCACCCCCGCCAGCAGCACGGTCACCGGGCGGCGCAGCACGAAACGCGCCCAGCGGGTCCCGCCGTTGGGCTTGTCCGCCGGCTGCGGGGCGTCGCTGCGGCGGGCCTTGCGGCCCAGCACGCGGCGGCCCGCGAAGCCCAGCAGCGCCGGGATCATGGTGAGCGCGATGAGGACGGCGATCAGGACGGTGCCCGCGGCGGCGAAGCCCATCTTGGTCAGCAGCGGGATGTCGACGACCGCGAGGCCGGCGAGGGCGATGACCACGGTGAGGCCCGCGAAGACGACGGCGGATCCCGCGGTGCCGACGGCCCGGCCCACCGCGTCCTCCCCGTCGCGGCCCTCGGCGAGTTCGGTCCGGTGGCGGGAGACGATGAAGAGCGCGTAGTCGATGCCGACCGCGAGGCCGATCATCGTGGCCAGCGTGGCGGTGGTGCTCGACAGATCGAGCGCGCTGCCGAGCGCGGTGATGGCGGACACCCCGATGCCGACCCCGATCAGGGCGGTGAGCAGCGGCATTCCGGCGGCGAGCAGCGAGCCGAAGGTGATGACCAGGACGACGGCGGACACCGCGATCCCGATGACCTCGGAGGCCCCGCTCTCCGGCATCACCTGGAGGGCGTCACCGCCGATCTCGACGGTCAGGCCAGCGTCCCGGCCGTGCCGCCCCGCCTCCTTCAGCTCGTCCCGCGAGGACTCCTCCAGCTCGAACCCGGAGACCCGGTACGTGACCTGGGCGTAGACGGTCCGCCCGTCCTTGCTGACGGCCTTGGCCCGGTAGGGGTCCACGACGTCGGCCACCTGGGATCCGGACCGCAGTTCGCGGACGACCTTCCCGGCCGCCGCCTTGTGCTCCGGGTCCGTCATCCGCTCGCCGTCGGGGGCGCGGAGGACGACGCGCGCGGTGCCGCCGTCGGCGTGCAGGCCCGGGAAGCGCTCGTCGAGCAGGTCGAAGGCCTTCTGCGCCTCCGTGCCGGGGATGGAGAAGGAGTTGGCGGGCGGCGCGCCGGCGGACGAGGCGCCGAACCCGACCGCGGTCAGCAACGCCACCCATATGAGGGCGACGAACCACCGGCGCCGGTAGGAGAACCGGCCCAGTCGGTAGAGGAAGGTGGCCATGACGGAACTGCTCCCGTGGGATCGAGGGGTCGAAAAGGGCGTACTGAGACGGCCCGACGACGAGAGCGGCGCGTCAGGAAAGTCGGATCCGGGCAGTGCGGAGTGCGGTCGAACGGACAGGGGCCGGCGGGTCGGAGGGACGGGCAGGTCGGAGGGGCGGGACAGTGCTCCGGGGGACGGGGACGGGGACGGAGCGTCGGAGGGCGTCAGGATTCGAGGGCGGGCAGCACGACGGCGTGGATGAACTGCTCCAGGCAGTCGACGTCCATCGGCAGGTCGTCGATCAGGGGCCGCGCCACGAAGGCGCCGATCAGCATGTGCGGGACGAACTCCAGCGCGGGATGCCCGGCGCGGATCTCCCCGCGGTCGACCGCCCGCCCCAGCATCCGCTCCAGCCCGGTGAGTTCGGGCTCGATGACCAGCTCGCGCAGGGCCCGGTGCAGGTCGGGATTGCGGTAGACGGCGTGGGCCAGCCCGCGGAGCAGGGCGGTGTCCTTCTCGATCTGGGTGTCGCTGGAGCAGCTCACCATCTCGGCCAGGTCGCCCCGGAGGCTCCCGGTGTCGATGCCCGCCAGCGGGACCGGCCCGCCGTGCCGCAGGGCGGTGGCGACCAGCTCCGGCTTGCCCTTCCACTGGCGGTAGAGCGTGGCCTTGCTCGAACGGGTCCGGGCGGCGATCGCGTCCATCGTCAGGGTGTCGTAGCCCTGCTCACGGAGCAGGTCGAGCACGGCCGCGTAGAGCTCGCTCTCCCGCTCGGGGGTGAGCCGGGTGCGCCGGGCCGGTGCGCCGGAAGCCGAAGTCACCAGGACCTCCCATCGAAGGAACATCGAACGAAACGGTTTCGTACACCAGGAGGGTAGGCCGCTCCCCATCGAAACGCAACCGTTTCGCTGGATGATCAGCGGTGACCGAGGGCGGGTGGGCGCATGCGCCGGGGCCGCGCCGGGCAACACGGCCCTCCGGCCCCCAGCCCCGGAGCCAGAGCCGGAGGGCGACCACGAGTTGCCGGGGCCCGGCGCCGCCGAAACCATGGGAGGAAGCGACGGAGCAGCGAACAGAGGACTGCAGTGAGCGACGGCGCGTACCTCCGGTTCCCGCACCTCCACGACGGCCTGCTGTGCTTCGCGGCCGAGGACGACCTGTGGGTGGCGCCCCTCCCCGCTGCGGGAGCGACGCCCGGCCGGGCGCACCGGATCACCGTCGACCGGACCCGCGTCGGCCACCCCCGCTTCTCCCCCGACGGCACCCTGATCGCCTTCACCACCTGGCGCAGCCTCGACCCGGAGATCCATCTCGCCCCGGTAGCGGGCGGGCCCGCCCGCCGCCTCACCTACTGGGGCAGCACCGACACCCGGGTCTGCGGCTGGACCCCGGACGGGCACATCCTCGCGGTGGCCTCCCACGGGCAGCCGTTCTCCTACTACTCCTGGGGCTACAAGGTGCCCACGGACGGCGGCCCCGGCGGACGGCTGCCGTGGGGCCCGATCTCCGACATCGCGGTCGCGGACGTCGCCGTCGCGGACGCCGCGGCGGGCGGCCCCGGCGAGCCCCCGGGCGCTGCGGCGGAGGGCACCACCGAGCACCGCACCCTGTTGCTCGCCGGCAAGCCCCCGCACGAGCCCGCCTCGTGGAAGCGGTACCGGGGCGGCGCGACCGGGCGGCTGTTCCTGCACGGCCGCCGGCTGCTGCCGGAGCTGAACGGCCATCTGGACTGCCCGATGTTCGTGGCCGGCCGGATCGCCTTCCTCTCCGACCACGAGGGCATCGGCAATCTCTACTCCTGTCTCCCGGACGGCTCCGACCTGCGGCGGCACACCGACCACGACCGGTTCTACGCCCGCCACGCGTCCACCGACGGCTCCCGGGTCGTCTACCAGTGCGCGGGCGACCTCTGGCTGGCCGAGGACCTCTCCCCCGCCGGGGCCCCGCGGAAGCTGGAGGTCCGGCTCGGCGGTCCGCGGGCCGGGCGCCGCCGCTACCAGATCCCGGCCTCCTCCCACGTCGACTCGCTCTCCGTGGACGACACCGGCCGGGCCAGCGCGATCTGTGTGCGCGGCAGCCTCTACTGGCTGACCCACCGCGACGGACCGGCCCGCACCATCACCGACGTGCCGGGCGTACGGATCCGGCTGCCGGAGATCCTCGGCCCGACGGGGCGCGTCGCCTACCTCACCGACGCCGAGGGCGAGGACGCGGTGGAGATCGCGCCGCTGCCCCGGGCGGGCACCCCCGGGGCCCCGCAGCGGATGGCCGCCGGAGCGCTCGGCCGGGTGCACGGACTGGTCGCGTCCCCCGACGGGCAGCGGCTGGCGGTGGCCACGCACGACGGACGGCTGCTGGTCCTCCGGGTGCCCGCCGAGCCCGCGGCGACGGCCGGCGGCGGACCGGACGACGGGAGCGGGACGGAGGACGAGGGCGGGACGGTCGGCGAAGGCGGGACGGCCGCGCCTCCCGACGGGCCCGCCGACCCCCGCGCCGAGCAGCAGGAGGCCGAGGTCACCGAGGTGATCCGCTCGGCCAACGGACCGGTGAAGGACCTCGCCTTCTCCCCCGACTCGGCCTGGCTCACCTGGTCCCACCCGGGCATCGGCCGGTCGCTCCGCCAGATCAAACTGGCCCGGCTGACCGACCGGCACATCATCGACGTCACAGGCGGGCGGTTCGAGGACGAGGAGCCGGTGTTCACCGGCGACGGCCGCTATCTGGCGTTCCTCTCCTGGCGCGGCTTCGACCCGGTGTACGACGTGCACACCGGCGACCTCTCCTTCCCGCTCGGCTGCCGCCCCTACCTGGTCCCGCTGTCCTCGGCGACACCCTCGCCCTTCGCACTGTCGGCGGAGGGCCGGACCGCCGCGGGCGGCCTGGACCCGGTGGACACCCAGGGCGACGGATCGGTGCTGGTGGAGGCCGAGGGACTGGCCAGCCGGGTCACCCCGTTCCCGGTCGCCGCCTCCAAGTACTCGGCGCTGCGCCCGGTCGCCGGCGGCGGGCTGGTGTGGCTGCGCTGGCCGATCTCCGGCGCGCTCGGCGAGACGTTCGCGCACCCGGCGGACACCACGGGCCGCCCGACGCTGGAGCACTTCGACGTCGTACGGGCCAAGCGCACCGAACTGGCCTCCGGCCTCGACTGGTTCGCGGTCAGCGGCGACGGCACCCGGCTGGTCGTCAACGACGACGGCGACCTGAGCGCGGTCCCGGCGACCGAGACCGGCGACAGCGACTCCACCGTCCACCTCGACCTGCGGCGCATCATGCACGAGGTGGACCCGGAGACCGAGTGGCGGCAGGCGTACGCGGAGGCGGGCCGGATCGTCCGGGCCTACTACTGGGAGCGCCACATGTGCGGCGTCGACTGGGACGGGGTGCTGGACCAGTACCGGCCGCTGGTCGAACGGGTCGCCTCGCCCGACGAGTTCGCCGATCTGCTGCGCGAGGTGCTGGGCGAACTGGGCACCTCCCACGCGTACGTGGCCCCCGCCCGGCGCAACGAGGGCCCGCCGCACTACCAGCGCCCGATCGGGCTGCTGGGCGCCAACTTCACGCACACCCGGGACGGCCGCTGGGCGGTGTCCCGCATCCTGCCGGGTGAGTCGTCGGACTCCCGGGCCCGTTCCCCGCTGGCCGGGTCGGGCATCCGCGAGGGCGCCGTCCTCACCCATGTCGACGGGCGCCCGGTCGACCCGGTGACCGGCCCGTTCCCGCTGCTGGCGGGCGCCGGCGGCACCACCGTGGAGCTGACCTTCGAACCGCCCGGGGGCACCGGACCGCCCCGGCGCGTGGCGATCGTGCCGCTCATCGACGAACGGCCGCTGCGCTACCAGGACTGGGTGGCCAAACGGCGCGCGGTGGTCCGGGAGGCCGGCGGCGGGCGGTGCGGCTATCTGCACATCCCCGACATGGGCGGCTCCGGGTGGGCCCAGTTCAACCGGGACCTGCGGATGGAGATGGCGCGGGAGGCGCTGATCGTGGACGTCCGGGGCAACGCGGGCGGCCACATCAGCGAGCTGGTCGTCGAGAAGCTGACCCGGACCATCGTGGGCTGGGACCTGACACGCGACGCCCAGCCGGTGTCGTACCCGTCGGACGCCCCGCGCGGCCCGGTCGTCGGCCTCGCCGACGAAATGACCTCCTCCGACGGCGACATGATCACCGCCGCCTTCAAACTCCTGGGCCTGGGGCCGGTGGTGGGCCTGCGCACCTGGGGCGGCGTCGTCGGCATGACGGGCCGGCACCGGCTCGGCGACGGCACGGTCATCACGGTGCCGATGAACGCCGCCTGGTTCGAGGGCTACGGCTGGGGCGTGGAGAACCACGGCGTCGAGCCGGACATCGAGGTGGAGCGCACCCCGCTGGACTGGGCCGAGGGCCGGCACCGGCAGCTGGACGACGCCGTGGAGATCGCGCTCGACCTGCTGGAACAGCATCCGCCGGTGGTCCCGCCGGACCACTCGCGCGTACCGGACCTGCGGCGGCCGGAACTGCCGCCCCGGGACGGGGGCTGACGAGCGGTTGCTGACGGGCGGGGAGCCGGCCCGGACACGGCGGCCGGTCCCCGGGGCGCTCGGTCACCGGCACACTCGGTCACCGGCACGCTCGGCCACCGGCGCCTCGGCCCCCGGAGCGAGCGCCCGGTCACCCGCGGGCCGCCGATTCCCGTGCGCCGCACCCGGCCCGTCCGGCACGAACGGGCCGCCACCGGCCCGTTCGCACCGCTACCCGTCCACGCGCGTCTTCTCGTCCGCCGCTCCCCCGGCGCCCACCAGACCGGCGCGCGCCCCGCTGGTCGCCGCGAGCCGGGGCGCGAAGCGCCGCATCTCCCGGGCGCCGACGGCCGCGATGAGACCCGGCAGCACCCCGCGGACGCCCTGCATGCCGCGCAGCCACCACTGCGCGTACACCTGCGCGGAGCGCCGCTCGATGCCCGCGACCAGCCGGTCGACCGCCGGACCCAGGGGATAGGTGCGGTTGGACGGCCAGGGCAGCCGCTGCCGCAGTTCCCGCATCACCGCGTCCTCGTCGACGCCGCGCACCATGTCCGTGTCGGTCCAGCTGAGATAGCCCACGCCGACCGCGACGCCCCGGTGGCCGACCTCGGCGCGCAGACAGTGCGCGAACGCCTCCACCCCGGCCTTGGAGGCGCAGTACGCGGACCCCAGCGGCGCCGGGACGATCGCGGCCAGCGAGGCGATCTGGAGGAGGTACCCGCGGCTGTCCAGCAGCGCCGGCAGGAAGGCGCGGGCCGTGGTGGCGCTGCCCAGCAGGTTGACCTCGACGACCCGGTTCCAGGACCGGGCGTCGGAGTCCGCGAACGGACCGCCCTGCGCCACCCCCGCGTTGGCCACCACGATGTCGACCCGGCCGAAGCGCTCCGTCACCTCCCGGGCGACGCGCTCCATGGCCGCGGCGTCGGTGACGTCCACCGGCCAGTACGCGGATTCGGTGGGCAGCCGGTCGGAGACCTGCCGCAACTCCTCGGGCTCCAGGCCGAGCAGCGCGACGCGCACGCCGCGCGCGGCGAGTTTGCGGGCCAGCCGCTCGCCGACCCCGCGGGCGGCACCGGTCACCACCGCGACCCGGCCCTCCAGCCTTCCCTGTGCGTTCACCGGATCTCCCGGAGGATGCCCCAGGCTTCAGCCTGGCGAGGAATCCGGCTTCCCGCAGAGCGGGGCAGGGAAGGCCGAATCGCTGCTGGGTGATTCGGTGTCCGCCATCCGCGCTGGTGAGGAACACCGCGAAGATCGATAGGGCTCAACTGTCAGTCCTCCCGGATAGGTTCGGATGCATGACGACGGAAGCGAGGACGGGGAACGCCGGGCACGCCCGGTACACCTTCCGTGTTCGCCTGTCGGTGACGGCCCGGCGCGCCCTCGAAGTCGAGTGGGACCGGTGCCGTTGGGTGTGGAATGAGTGCGTCGCGAAGTCCCAGCAGCTCCACCAAGCGGCGAAGGACACCGGTGAGAAGCTGACCTGTGGACCGGCTCAGCTGGACAGGATGCTGACCGGCGCCCGTCGGGTGACGCCGTGGCTGCGTGAGGGAAGCTCGGTTCCGCAGCAGCAGGTCGTACGCGACTTCGGCAAGTCCCGGTCCAAAGCGCTGGGGGACATCAAGGACCGGCTGCCGATGCGGCAGCGGGCCGGGATGCCGGGGTACAAGAAGAAGCGCGATGCCCTTGCGACACTGAACTACACCCGGCGTGGATTCCGGTTGAAGGACGGGCGCCTGCACCTCGCGGGCGGGATCGTCCTGCGCCCGGTGTGGTCGCGTGAGCTGCCCGGGCCGCCGTCCAGCGTGCGCGTGTACCGCGACAGTGTGGGGCATTGGTGGGCGAGCTTTGTTGTCCCCGCGCAGACCGAGGACCTGCCTGCCACCGGCCGGGTGATCGGCATCGACTGGGGTGTCAGGGAGACCGCGACCACCACATCCGAGGCGTACGACCTTCCCCACGCGCAGCACGGGAGGAAGGCTGCGGCGAAGCTGACGCGGTACGACCGCATGATGGCCCGGCGCAGGCCGAGGAACGGGCAGGCCGCCTCGAAGGGCTACCGCGAGGCGAGGAAGCTGCGGGCGAAGCTGCACAAGAAGATCGCCCGCCGGCGCGAGGACACCGGCCGCAAGTGGGCGAAGAAGGTCGTGACCGGCCACGACGCTTTGGCCGTGGAGGACTTCCGTCCGAAGTTCCTCAGCCGTACCACCATGGCCCGCAAGGCCGCGGACGCGGCGATCGGCGCCACGAAGAAGGCCCTGATCGAGATGGGCCGCAAGCACGGCCGCGCCGTGCATCTGGTGCACCCCGCGCACACCACCATGGACTGTGCGCAGTGCGGAGCGAGAACCAAGCACGCACTACCTCTTTCCGAGAGAACGTATGCCTGCACCGCGTGCGGAGCCGTCTCACCCAGAGACAAGAACTCCGCCCGCGTCATGCTGGTCCGGGCTGGTCTCGTACCCGGCTAGTGCTGATCGTGTAAGACCTGCTGGTCCGCAGGGCCGCAGGCGACGTGAGCTAGGAATCCCCCTCATTCACGAGGGGGAGGAGTCAAGCCGTCTCCTCCTCGGCCCATGGCTCCGCCGGCGGTTCCCGGTACGGATGTCCCCGCTACGGACGCGTCCCTCGGAACGGACGCGCTCGTCGGAACGGACGCGCTCCCCGCTGCGGAGGCGTTCCCCGGGAGCACGGACGCGGCCTCGCTCCCCGCGTCGCTCCCCGCGTCCGTGCTCCCCCGTCCCCCCGGCCCGGTCGCGGCGCCCGTCGTGCCGATGTCCGTCGTGCCGACGGACCCGGCCTCCGGACCCGCCCCGGTGAGCCGTTCCCGTACCAGCTCCCGGATCGCCCCGATGACCGTCTCCGGTGCCTCCACCGGCGTCATGTGGCCGATGCCGGGCAGCTCGGTGAGGCCCGTGCAGTGCGGCAGCGCGGCCGCCAGCCGCCGGGCGTGCACGGGCGGGGTGAGCCGGTCGGCCGTGCCCACGATCACCGCGGCCGGGACGGCGAGCCGCGCGGCCCGCCCGTCCAGGTCCAGCTCGGCGAGGACATGCGCCCAGCGGGCGCGGACGGTGCGCGGGCAGGCGTGCACGATCCGGGCGCAGGCGTCCACCGCGCCCGGGTCCGCGCCGGGGCCCATCGTCACGTACCGGAGCACCCGCCGGGCCAGCGGCGTGACCGGACCGAGCGGGGCGCGGGAGCCGAGCAGCGCGCGGTGCGCCCGGTACCGCGCGCCCGCCCAGGGCAGCGGCAGCACGAGCGCCTCCCGCAGCAGCCGCGAACTCCCGGTGCTGCACAGCAGCACCGCGGCGGCCCGCTCCTGCAACACCGCTCGGCCGGCGGCGGCCAGGAGCGTCATGCCTCCCATGGAATGCCCCACGAGCACCGCGCGCTCGCCGGGGGCCAGCGCCGCGCCGAGCACCGCCTCCAGATCGTCGGCGAGGGCGTCCGTGCCGTACCCGCCGGGGCCGGTCGCGGGGGTGCGGCCGTGGCCGCGCTGGTCGTAGAGGATCACCCGGTGGTCTGCGGTGAGGGCCCGGACGACCGGCGCCCAGAAGGCGGTCGAACAGGTCCAGCCGTGGGCGAGGACGACCGCGGGCGCGCCCTCGGGCCCGTGCACCTCGATGTGCAGCCGGGTCCCGTGCGTGGAATCGGCGGTGAGTTCGCGCACCGGCGTGGGCGGCAGGAAGGCCGCGGCCGGGAACGTCGTGCGGCGGCTCACCGGACGCCCTCCCCCGCCCCGTCGGAACCGGCCCCATCGGAACCCGCCCCGTCGGAACCAGCCCCATCGCAACCCACCCCGCCGGAACCCGCCCCGCCGGAACCTGCCACGGCGGCCGGCGCGGCGCCCCCGCCCGGGTCGCGCGGCGGGCGCAGCACCGCGTACTCGGCGAGGTTCACCTCCCGCGTCGCCCTGCGGAACTCGGCGGTCGTCCCGGGCCACACCGTGGTGTTGCGGCCGGACGCGTCGAGGTACCAGCTGTCGCAGCCACCGGTGTTCCACACGGTCCGCCGCATCCGCTCCTGGAGCCGCCGGTTGTAGGCGTGGACGGCGGACGGCCGGGCGTCGAGCGCCACCCGCCCGCCGAGCGTGCCGAGTTGGCCGAGGAAGTCGGTCAGATAGTTCAGCTGCGCCTCGATCATGAGGATCATCGAGCTGTTCCCGAGGCCGGTGTTGGGGCCGATCACGGTGAGGAAGTTCGGGAAGCCGGGGACGCTGGCGCCGCGCAGCGCCTGCATGCCGCCCTTCCACTCCTCGGCGAGCGTCCGGCCGTCGGCGCCGGTGATCCGCTCGGCGATCGGCATGTCGGTGACGTGGAATCCGGTGCCGAAGACGATGGCGTCCGCCTCGGTGCGGGTGCCGTCGGCGGCGACCAGGGCCGGACCGTCGACCTCCCGCAGCCCCGAGGCGACCAGCGAGACATTGGGCCGGGCGAGCGCCGGATAGTAGTCGTTGGACAGCAGGATGCGCTTGCAGCCGATGCGGTAGTCCGGGGTGAGGGCCGCCCGCATCGCCGGATCCTTGACGGCCTTCTTCATGTGCGCCGAGGCCAGGGCCTCCAGCAGGCCGAGCCGGCCGGGGTGCCGGGTGAAGGCCCCGACCTGGAGCTCCCGGATGCCCCACAGCAGGGCGCGGCGCAGGGCCCCGGTGGCCGGCAGCCGAGTGTGCAGCCGCTGCTCCAGCTCGGTGATCCGCCGGTCCAGGCGCGGCACCACCCAGGCCGGGGTGCGCTGGAACAGGGTGAGCTCCCCGACCACCGGCTGGATCTCGGGCACGATCTGGATCGCCGAGGCGCCGGTGCCGACCATGGCGACGCGCTTGCCGCGCAGGTCGTAGCCGTGGTCCCAGCGCGCGGAGTGGAAGACCGCGCCGGGGAAGGAGTCCAGACCCGGGATGTCGGGGACCTTGGGGTCGGAGAGCGGGCCGGTCGCGGAGACGACCACATCGGCCGTGAGCGGCCCGGACGCGGTGTCGATCTCCCAGCGCAGCGCGTCGCCGTCCCAGCGCATGGCCAGGACCTCGGAGTCGAAGCGGAGGTGCGGGCGCAGCCCGAAGGTGTCGGCGACCCGCTCCAGATACGCCCGGATGTGCGGCTGCCCGGAGAAGCTCCGCGGCCACTGCGGATCCGGGGCGAACGAGAACGAGTAGAGGTGCGAGGGGACGTCGCACGCGCAGCCCGGGTAGGTGTTGTCCCGCCAGGTGCCGCCGACCGCGCCGGCCCGCTCCAGGACCGTGAAGTCGGTGATCCCGGCTCTGCGCAGCCGGACGGCGGCCCCCAGACCGCCGAAGCCCGAGCCGATCACCGCGACTCGGACATGTGCGTGTTCGTCCTTCGGTCCGGCCATGACCGCCGCCTCCCAACGTCCGGAAACGATCGCGCCACCAATCACTGGCACGATCGGGAGCGTAAAGCAGGAACGTACTGAGGGGTAGGGGTTCGGCAGCGGAAGTTACCGCCGGTCGCACCGGCCCGGAGGCGGGCCCGGCCGGCTCGGGCTCCGGCTCGGGCTCCGGCTCCGGCTCCGGCTCCGGCTCCGGCTCCGGGCCGACATTCGTGCGCCCCCGGCCCTTCGGTGGCACGGCATAGGCTTCCGGTGTGGCCGAGACAGAGGAAACACGGAGCGCACAGGACCGCCGGCCGGGGGACCACGCCCCGACGGCGCCGGGTCGGCGAGACCCGACGAGCCCTTCCGGCCACCCGGACCCGGCCGTCGGCAGCGCCCCGGCGCCGGAGCGCTCTCCCGGTAACGACGAACCGCCCGGGACGAGCGGCCCGCCCGCAGGGAACGAACCGTCCGCCCCGAGTGCCGGGAGGCACGCACCCCCCGCCCCGAGTCCCGAGGCGCACGCCCGCTCCGCGCAACCGCGCGAGCCCTCCCGCGCGCCGCGGACCGAGTACCGGACGGCGGAACTGGCCGCGGAGGCCGGCATCACCGTCCGCACCCTGCGCTTCTACCGCGAGCGGAAGCTGCTGCCCGCGCCGCGCCGCGAGGGCCGGATCGCCTGGTACGACGACCACCACCTCGCGCGGCTGCGGACCATCGGCGCCCTGCTGGAGCGCGGCCACACCCTGGGCGGCATCGCCGAACTTCTCACGGCGTTCGAGAACGGCCGCGACGTCGGCGAACTCCTGGGCCTGGAGAACGCCATCGGCGCCACCTGGACCGACGAGACCCCGGTCCGCCTCACCCCCGAGGCGCTCTCCGACTACTTCGCGGAGCACGTCACCGCCGAGAACCTCGCCGAAGCCCTCGACCTGGGCTATCTGACGGTGGACGGGGACGAACTCGTCCACGTCAGCAGACGGTTGCTCGACACCTCCAGCACGCTGGTCGAGAAGGGCATCCCGCTCGCCGCCGTCCTCGCCACGGCCCGCGCCGTCCGCACCCACACCGACGCCCTGGCCGAGCTGTTCACCTCCCTCGTCCGCGCCCATGTGGTGTCGGACGCCCTCACCCGGGCCGCGGCGGGCGAGCCGCCGGGCGCCGAGGAGACGGCGGACATCGCGGCCACCGTGGAGCGGCTGCGCCCGCTGGCCAAGGGCGTCGTCGACGCCGAGCTCTCGATGGCCCTGGACCGCAGGATCCGGGCCGAACTGGACGCCTGGCGGAAGGAGCTCCCGCAGGAGCCCGACAGCTGAGCGGGACCGGCCCGGCACGAGCCGGCACGAGCGTGCGGACCGGTACGGGCCGCCGTGTGCCGCCCCGTACGGACGGCCGACGGTCCATCCGGCGACCGAACCGCGCCGCACCCCCGCGCCGGAGCACACTGGTGGCATGTGCCGCAGCATCAAGACGCTCCGCCCGCCCGCCATGGACCACGTCGACGACGAGGACATCCGGGCGGCCGCATTGCAGTACGTCCGCAAGGTCTCGGGGTTCCGCGCCCCGGCCGCCCACAACCAGGCCGTCTTCGACCGGGCCGTGGACGCCGTCGCCGGAGCCACCGAGCAACTCCTCGCCGAGCTGGAGATCCGGGGCTCCGGAGGCCACCGTCGCCCCCGGACGGACGCGACGGCCTGACGCCCTCCGCCGGGGCTGTGCCGGATCGGGCTGAGCCGGATCGGGCCGGGTCGGGCCGGGCCGGGCCGGGTCGGGCCGGATCGGGTCTGGTCGGATCGGGTCGGGCCAGGTCGGGCCGGATCGGGTCTGGTCGGATCGCCCGGTCAGATCGGTCCCGGTCGCGGTCCTGGTCGGATCGGGCCAGGTCGGATCGGGCCTGGTCAGGTCGGATCGAGCCGGGTCGGGTCGGGCGCAAGCCGCTCCGGATCGAGCAGAGCCGGACCAAGCCGAACCGGGTCCGGCGAGACCACACCGGGCCGACGAAACCTGCCCGGCTCCTCCCTGCCCGGCCTCCTGCTGCCCCGCCGTCTCCTTCCGCGCCCCTCAGCCCCGCAACCGCGGCTCAGCCCCGCAACCGCGGCGAAGCAGCCGGCGCCGGCCCGCCCTCCGGCGCGGCGGCCAGCTCGTCCGCGAACCCCCGCGCCCAACGCGCCAGCCCGGCGACATCGATGCCGTACGGCGGATTCCCCTCGGCCGCGGCGATCACCTCCGCCGCCCGCCGGAGCAGGGACACGGCACCGCGCCGGTTGCCACGCGCGGCATGGGTGACCCCGACGGCGAGCTGCGCCAGCCCCTTCCACAGCGCGCGCTCGGGCCCCGCCGCGGACTTCCACGCGTCCTCGAAGACCTCGTGCGCATGGAACGGCATACCGGCGTCGAGCAACTGCTGGGCCTCGGCGAGCGAGGCGTCCGGAGTCCGCACCACCCCCTCCGGCTGGCGTTCCACACCCGCCGCCCCGTACGGCAGCGGCCGCCCCAGACCGTCGCGCGGGCGCGCGTTGCGGGCGCGTCCCTCCTCGTCACGGTCCCGGCGCGCGGCGGTTCGCCGGTCGTCTGCCGGTGTGCCGGTCTCCCGGGTGCTCTCGTCGCTCACAGCTCGATTGTCCTCCGCCGCTGGTCGCCCCGGCCGTCCGCCGGACCCACGCCTCAGTGCCCGGTGGGTCCCAGTGCCCGGTGGGTCCCAGCGCCCGGTGGGTCGCCAGTCCCAATAGATCCCAGTACCCGGTGTCCCAGTACCCAGCGCTTCAATGCCCGTCGCCTCAGTGCCCGGTCGTGTACGCCACCGTCACCGGAGCGTGGTCCGACCAGCGCAGGTCATAGCTGGCGGCGCGCTCGACGACCGCCTTGACCGCGCGGTCCGCCAGGCCCCGCGTCGCCATGTGGTAGTCGATCCGCCAGCCGCTGTCGTTGTCGAACGCCTTCCCCCGGTACGACCACCACGAGTACGGACCCGCCACGTCCGGGTGCAGCCGCCGCACCACATCCGTGTACTCGCCTTCCTCCAGGACCCGGGTCAGCCACCCGCGCTCCTCCGGCAGGAAACCGGCGTTCTTCCTGTTGCCCTTCCAGTTCTTCAGGTCGGCCTCCTGGTGCGCGATGTTCCAGTCGCCGCAGACCAGCACCTCGCGCCCGTCGGCCGCCGCCCGCTCCCGGAGCCCCTTCAGATACGGCAGGAACTCGCCCATGAAGCGCTCCTTCTCCTCCTGCCGCTCCGTGCCGACCTCGCCCGAGGGCAGATAGAGGCTGGCGACCGTGACGCCCGGCAGGTCGATCTCCGCGTACCGGCCGCTGCCGTCGAACTCGGTCGAGCCGAAGCCGATCCGCGCCCCCTCCGGCTCGCGCCGCGAGTAGAGCGACACCCCGGCCCGGCCCTTGGCCGCCGCCGGAGCGTGGACCGTGTGCCAGCCGTCGGGCTCCCGCACCTGCGCGGAGAGCTGGTCCGGCTCGGCCCGCACCTCCTGGAGGCAGACCACATCGGCGGAGGTCGCCGCCAGCCACTCCTGGAATCCCTTCCGGGCGGCGGCACGGAGCCCGTTCACATTCACGGTCGTCACAGTGAGCATCCCGGCACGATACCGACCACCGCGCGGCGCCCCCGGACACGGCCCGCACAACCGTACGATTGCCCCCATGCAGATCCACCCGGTCCGCTACGACCACCCCGCCGCCGTAAGGCTCAATGCCGAGGTACAGCTGGAGTACGCCGAACGCTACGGCGACGGCGATCTCACCCCGATGGATCCGTCACAGTTCGATCCGCCCCGGGGGCTCTACCTCGTGGTGTACGACGACGAGGGCCGGCCGGTCGCGTCCGGCGGCTGGCGCGCCCAGGAGGGGAGCGCCGAGGGCTACGCGGACGGCGACGCCGAGATCAAGCGGATGTTCGTGGTGCGCGACGCCCGCGGGCGGGGGCTGGCACGCCGGGTCCTGGCCGCGCTGGAGGACAGCGCCCGGCAGGCGGGCCGGCAGCGCATGGTCCTGGAGACCGGCACCAAGCAGCCCGAGGCCATCGCCCTCTACACCTCCAGCGGCTACGCCCCCGCGGTACCGAAGTTCGGCCTCTACCGCCACGAGTCCCTGAGCCGCTGCTTCGCCAAGCCGCTCGGCACCCCGGCCGCCTCCGGCCGGGGACGTCCGCCGGAGCCGTCCGCCCGGACCCCCCAGGACCGGTGAGCTCCGCCGGGCACCGTGAGCCCGGCACGATCCTCACGCCACCGGCACCGGCCTGCCGGATCGCCCGCCGGGGGTTCCCCGAACCCCCGACAGCCCCTCTCCGAACCCGCCCTAGCGCCCCACTCCCGGCCCCGGCGCCATCGCCTGAGGCTCGGTCAGCGCCGGTGTGCCCACCGGCCACAGATGCTGACCGCGGTACTCCTCCAGCAGCCGCAGCCAGACCTCGCTCATCGTGGGGAAGGCCGGGACCGCGTGCCACAGCCGGTCCACCGGCACCTCGCCGACCACCGCGACCGTCGCCGAGTGCAGCAGCTCCGCCACCCCCGGGCCCACGAAGGTCACCCCGATCAGATGGCCCCGGTCGAGGTCGACCAGCATCCTGGCCCGCCCCCGGTAGCCGTCCTCGTACAGCGAGGCGCCCGCGACCTGCCCCAGCTCGTAGTCGACGACCCGCACCCGGCGGCCCTGCCGCTCGGCCTCGGCCGCGGTCAGGCCGACCGCGGCCACCTCCGGCGTGCTGAACACCACCTGCGGCACGGCCGCCCGGTCCGCGGTCGCCACATGCGCGCCCCACGGGTCCCGCTCCAGGACGGGCACGCGCTGCGCCCGGGTGGCGATGACCGCGCCCGCCACCCGCGCCTGGTACTTCCCCTGGTGGGTGAGGAGGGCGCGGTGGTTGACGTCACCCGCCGCGTACAGCCAGTCGCCCGGCACCCCGGTCACCCGGCACGAGTCGTCCACCTCGATCCATCCCCCGGGCGACAGGCCGACCGTCTCCAGCCCGAGGCCGTCGGTGCGCGGGGCGCGCCCGGTGGCGAACAGCACCTCGTCGACGACGATCTCCCGGCCGTTGTCCATCAGCACCGTCACCGGCCCGCCGGGCGCCTCGCGCCGCACGCCGGTCGCGGACACCCCGATGAGCATCTCCACCCCGGCCCGGGCCAGCCCCCCGGTGACCATCTCGCCCGCGAACGGCTCCATCCGCTCCAGCAGCCCGCCGCCCCGCACGAGCATCGTGACCTGCGATCCGAGCGCCTGCCAGGCGGTGGCCATCTCCACCCCGACCACGCCGCCGCCCACGATCGCCAGCCGCCCCGGCGCCTTCTGCGCGCTGGTGGCCTCCCGGCTGGTCCACGGACGGGCCCCGGCCAGCCCCGGCAGATCGGGGACCACGGCCCGGCTGCCGGTGCACACGGCGACCGCGTGCCGCGCCCGCAGCAGCCGCAGGCCCCCGTCGGGCGTCTTGACCACGACGCGGCGCGGGCCGTCGAGCCGGCCGCTGCCCCGGACGATCTCGGCGCCCTCGGAGCCCAGCCAGGCCACCTGGCCGTCGTCCTTCCAGTCGGAGGTGAACCCGTTCCGGCGGGCCAGCACCGCGGCCGCGTCCGGGCCGCCGTTCACGGCCTGCCGGGCGCCCTCGACGGCCCGCGCCCCGGCGAGCGCGGCGACCGGGCGCAGCAGCGCCTTGCTGGGGATACAGGCCCAGAACGAACACTCGCCACCGATCAGCTCGCGCTCCACGACGGCGGTGGACAGCCCCGCGGCCCGCACCCGCTCGGCGAGCACCTCCCCCGTCGGTCCGGCGCCCAGCACCACGACGTCGTACTCGTCCTCCCGCTCGAAACCCTGGGGTGCCTCCGCGCTGGGGCTCATGCGCGCCGCCTCTCGGTCGGGGATGCCGGTGGGGTGCTGCGGCCATCCTTCCGCGCTGCCGCAAAGTCGGCCACATGAACCACCGGAATACGGACAGGCTCCCCCTCGTTCCCTCCAACGGGGACACCCGCCGACGTCATCCGGAAGCAGGTAAGGAAACCATGAGCACGGTCGAGCTGACCAAGGAAAACTTCGACGAGATCGTCTCCGCGAACAACTTCGTTCTGATCGACTTCTGGGCCTCCTGGTGCGGCCCGTGCCGACAGTTCGCGCCGGTCTACGAGGAGGCAGCCGAGCGCCACTCGGACCTGGTCTTCGGCAAGATCGACACAGAGGCGCAGCCCGAACTGGCCGCGGCCTTCGACATCAAGTCGATCCCCACGCTGATGATCGTGCGGGAGAACGTCGCCGTCTTCGCGCAGCCGGGCGCCCTGCCCGAGGCCGCGCTGGAGGACGTCATCGGACAGGCCCGGAACCTGGACATGGCGGAGGTGCACAAGTCCGTCGCGGAGCAGCAGGCCGCGGCCGGCCAGGGCGCGGCCCCCGCGCCGAGCGAGGAGCCCTCGGCCTGACCCCCGCGGCAGTCCCCCCGGACGCCCGTGGCGGGTGACGCGGGTCACCCCTTCCGAAGGCCCCGGCCACCCGGCCGGGGCCTTCGGCACGCCTGCCCGGCACCGGGCTCCGGCCCGCCACCGCGGCACCCAACCGCCCCGCGGACACGCCCCTTGGGGACCCGACTCCTCAACGACCCTGCGCAGTAGCCCCGGTGGCGTTCCGTCGCCGCATCGAGGACCGCCGATGTCGGCTCCTCACCACCCGGCACGGCGGAAGGCACCGACATCACCCCCGCACAACGCGACAGAGCCCCTGTCGGATCTCTCCGACAGGGGCTCTGAGCTGCTGTGGACCTGAGGGGAATTGAACCCCTGACCCCCTCGATGCGAACGAGGTGCGCTACCGGACTGCGCCACAGGCCCTTGCAACGGGTGAAACTCTAGCACCCTCCTCGGGGTGCTCGGAAATCGCTTCCCGTGCTGGTGGGCCCGCCCGGCGCGCCCGGGCGGGCTCTGCCGTCACTCGTTGGCCGCGCGCGGCCGATCCTCGTCGGCGTACTGGTCGAAGAGCGGGGTGCGGCCGCGCTCGCGGGCCCGGCGGCCGGCGGGCCGGCGGGGGGCCGGAGCGGGCTCCGGAACCGGGGCGGGCTCGGCGGGCGGGGCCTCCGCGGCCGGCTCGGCGACGCTGGACCGCGCGGAGCTCCAGGCGTCCGGGGCGTCGAGGTCCACCCCGCCGGTGGCCCGCGGGGCGACCGGCGCGGTGACGTACGTGGGCAGGGGCACCGGGACCGGGTCCCAGCTGTCGCCCTCGGAACTGCGCCGCTGCTGGTCGACCCACTCCGCGTGGTCGGTCTGCTCGACCAGCGCCCGGCGGCCCGCGGTGTGCGGCGAGGCGCTCTCCGGCTCGGCGACCTGCTCCGCGGGCCCGTCGTCCGCGGGCGGCTCCGCCTCGGTGCGCTCCGGCCGGGCGGCGATCCGCGACCGGTGCTCGCGCAGCCGCTGGGCGGCGGCCTCGGCACGGCGCCGGTCCATGGTGAAGGTGAAGCGGCGGCGCTCCTGGGCCCGCAGATGGGCGATGTAGACGCTGAGCAGTATCGCGGGCAGGGCCGGGGCCCAGAGGAAGGCGATTCCGCCGATCGCGGCGACCACGGATCCGGCGGTGAAGACGGCGAAGAGCGCCATCGTGGTGCGGCGCCGACGGGCCAGGACCTTCGAACGGCGGGCGCGCTGTGCGGCGGACGGCGTCGGGTGGGCAGCGGGCCGCGCCGGGCGCTCGGTGCGACCGGTGCCCGTGGCGGCGCGGTCCGCCCGTCCGGTCCCGGTGTCGACGCGCGCGGGCGCCGGCTCGGGCGCGGACACGGCGAAGGCCCGGACGTCGACCGAGTCGGTCACGACGTCCGGGGCGGTGGCGCCCCGGTCCGGCCCCGCGGCACCGGCTCCGTCCCCGGAGGCGTCCGCGTCGCCGGAGGAACGCTCCTCCAGGCCCTTGGCGTAACGGCGCTCCATCCCCGCCCGTCCGGACAGCAGCCGGATGGCGGTGCTGAAGCGTTCCGTCGGACGGGCTTCGTTCAGCTCGTCCTGCCTACGGAGCCACATCGGCACCAAGTAGGCGGCCCAGGCCCCGACGATGACTGCGTAAATGAGGCCACTGCTGCTCACATCTCACACGGTAGAGGGGTCCGCATGAGGCCATCTGCCAATTGGCGCGGTGTGTCGCACGATCTGGCTGATATCCCGAACTTTTTTTGTGATTGTTGAGAGAGCTGGACCGCACAGCCGCTCAACTCGCCCTGAAATTCGAACACTTATTTTATTTGTGAGCCGACCCAGGTCGGACGCGGTGCCAGCGGGTCAGCATCCCTTCCGGAACCTCCTCCGCCGTCAGGGCGAAGACCAGATGATCCCGCCAGGCCCCGTCGATATGGAGATAGCGGGGCCGCAATCCCTCCTCGCGGAATCCGAGTTTCTCGACGACGCGGCGGCTCGGGGCGTTCTCGGGGCGGATGCACACCTCGATGCGGTGCAGTCCCACGGCGCGGAAGCAGTGGTCCACGGCGAGCGCGACGGCGGTCGGCATCACGCCGCGGCCCGCCACCGCCTCGTCGACCCAGTAGCCGATGTGGCCCGAGCACATCGACCCCCAGGTGATGCCCGCCACCGTGAGCTGGCCGACCAGCTCTCCCCGGTACTCGATGACGAACGGCAGCATCCGGCCGGCGTGGGCCTCGGCCCGCAGGTGGCGCACCATCTGCCGGAAGGTGGGGCGGTGGGTGACCGGGCCGCTGGGCGAGGGCGGCGGGACGGTCGCCTCCCAGGGGCGGAGCCAGTCGCGGTTGCGCCGGTTGACGTCCCGCCACACCCGCTGGTCGCGCAGCTTTATGGGGCGAAGGGCGATGTCACCGTCCGCCAGTCCGACCGGCCAGGAGGCGTTCAGGTCGTGCTCCCCGTGGATCTGGGGTGGTCGCCGCCGCGGATCTGGTCGACGGCGTGGACGAGCAGGCGGCCCAGCACGGCGAGGCCGTCGCGGACGCCTCCGGTGGACCCGGGGAGGCTGACGATCAGGGTAGTCCCCGCGACGCCCGCGGGGCCGCGGGAGAGCGCGGCGGTGGGCACCTTCGCCAGACCCTCGGCGCGGATCGCCTCCGGGATGCCGGGGATCTCGTGGTCGAGGACCCGGCGGACCATCTCCGGGGTGCGGTCGGTGGGCGAGATGCCGGTGCCCCCGGTGGTGAGCACCACGTCGTAGCCGGCGGCGACGGCCTCGCGCAGCACGGCCTCGACCGGTTCGCCGTCGGGCACCACCCGGGGGCCGTCGGTCCGGAAGCCCATCGCGGCCAGGCCCTCGACCAGCAGCGGGCCGCCCTTGTCGGCGTAGACACCGGCGGCGGCGCGGTTGGACACGGTGACGGCCAGGGCGCGGTACTCCCGCTCCGGGCTCTCCGCGGCCGGGCCGCCGGGCCGGGGCCGCGGCGCGGGGTGGGCGGCGTGCTCCGGGCTCATGCCTCGTCCCCCGCCTCCGCCGGGCGCCGCCAGTCGCCGGACTTGCCGCCGGTCTTCTCCAGGACGCGGACGTCGGCGATGGCCGCGGCCTTGTCGACGGCCTTCACCATGTCGATCACGGTGAGGGCGGCGACCGTCACCGCGGTCAGGGCCTCCATCTCGACGCCGGTGCGGTCGGTCGTGCGGACCGTGGCCTCGATCTCGACGGCGTCGTCGGCCACCGTCAGGTCGACCTTCACCCCGGAGACGGCGAGCGGGTGGCAGAGCGGGATGAGGTCGGGGGTGCGCTTGGCGCCCATGATCCCGGCGATCCGCGCGGTGGCGAGGGCGTCGCCCTTGGGCACCCCCGCCCCGCGCAGCAGCTCGACGACGCGCGGCGCGACGAGCACCCGGCCCGCCGCCCGCGCGGTGCGCGCCGTGACGTCCTTCCCGGAGACGTCGACCATCCGGGCCGCGCCCGTGTCGTCGAGGTGGGTGAGGTGGTGCTCGGCGCTGCTCATCGTTCTCCCGGTCCGGTCCTGTGGGCAGACACCGTACCGGCAGGAACGGCGTCTCAGCCGAGGAGGATCACGTCGACCAGGGATTCCGACGCCACGGAGGTGACGTCCTCGGGCACCACGATCAGCGCGTTGGCATGGGCCAGGGCCTTCACGAGGTGGGAGCCGGCGCCGCCCACAGGGGTGACCTCCCCTTCGGAGTACCACCCGCGGAGGAACTGACGCTTCCCCTTGGGTGAGGAGCCGATCTCCTCCCGGCACACCGCCCGGACCGTCTCCCGGCCACGGGCCTCCAGCCCCATGAGGGCGCGGATGGCGGGGCGGGCGAAGATCTCGAACGACACGTAGGAGCTGACCGGGTTGCCGGGGAGGGCGAGCAGCGGGGTGCGGTCGGGGCCGATGCGGCCGAAGCCCTGGGGTTTGCCCGGCTGCATGGCGAGCCGGCGGAAGTCGACGTGGCCCTCCTCGCCCTCGAACTGCGAGAGCGCCTCCTTGACCACGTCGTACGCGCCCACGCTGACGCCGCCGCTGGTGACGATGATGTCCGCGCGGATGAGCTGGTCCTCGATGGTGGCGCGCAGCGTGTCGGGGTCGTCGGCCACGGCACCGACCCGGTAGGCGATGGCTCCGGCGTCGCGGGCGGCGGCGGTGAGCGCGAAGCTGTTGGAGTCGTGGATCCGGCCCCGGCCCAAATCCTCGCCGGGCTGGACGAGTTCGCTGCCGGTCGACAGCACGACGACGCGCGGCCGCGGCCGGACCCGGACGCTGGCGCGGCCGATGGCGGCGAGCAGCCCGATCTGCGGCGGCCCGAGGACGGTGCCCGCCGCGAGGGCGAGCTCGCCGGCGGCGACGTCGCTGCCGCGGGCGCGGATGTGCGCTCCGGCCTCGGCGGCGCGGTACACGGCCACCTCGCCTCCGGCGCCCTCCGGGGCCCGGCCGGCGGCGCGCATCCCGGAGACCGGGCCCTCGCCGGTGCCGCCGTCGGTCCACTCCACGGGGATGACGGCCTCGGCGCCCGGCGGCAGGGGCGCGCCGGTCATGATGCGGGCCGCCTGGCCCGCCCGGACCGTGGGCGGCTCGCCGCGGCCGGCCGCCACGTCACCGATGACGGTGAGGACGGCCGGGTACTCCTCCGAGGCACCGGAGACATCGGCGGTCCGCACCGCGTAGCCGTCCATCGAGCTGTTGTCGAAGGGCGGCAGGGCGGCGGGGACCGTGACGTCCTCGACGAGAATGCAGCCCTGGGCGTCCAGGAGTTGCAGCTCGATGGGTTCCAGCGGGCGGACGTGCCGCACGATGTCGTCGAGGTGCTCCGAGACGGTCCAGACGCGGTCGTCGTCCTGGACCGGTGCCGCCGCGCCGGACTCCTCCGGGGACGCGTCCCCGAGCCCGGCCGACGCGGCGGCGTGTTCAGCGGTGTCGCTCACCGTGCTCCATCTCCTCCGTGACGTAACTGCGAAGCCAGGTCCGGAAGTCCGGTCCCAGGTCTTCACGTTCGCACGCGAGTCGGACAATGGCACGCAGATAGTCGCCGCGGTCGCCGGTGTCGTAGCGGCGGCCCCGGAAGACCACGCCGTGCACGGGCCCGCCGAGGGTCGGCGTCTCGGCGAGGGTGCGCAGGGCGTCGGTCAGTTGGATCTCGCCGCCGCGGCCGGGCTCGGTCTTGCGGAGCACCTCGAAGACGGCGGGGTCGAGCACGTACCGGCCGATGATGGCGTAGTTGCTGGGCGCGTCCGCCGGGTCGGGCTTCTCGACGAGGTCGGTGACCTGGACGACGTCGCCCTCGGAGGTGGCCCGGACGGCGGCGCAGCCGTAGAGGTGGATCTGCGCCGGGTCGACCTCCATGAGGGCGACGACGCTGCCGCCGTGCTGCTCCTGGACGTCGATCATCCGGGCGAGCAGCGGGTCACGGGGGTCGATCAGGTCGTCACCGAGGAGGACGGCGAAGGGCTGCTCGCCGACGTGCGGCGCGGCGCACAGCACGGCGTGGCCGAGGCCCTTGGGGTCACCCTGCCGGACGTAGTGCATGGTCGCGAGGTCGCTGGACTCCTGGACCCGGGCGAGGCGGGACTCGTCGCCCTTGCGGCGCAGCGCTTCCTCGAGCTCGTAGTTGCGGTCGAAGTGGTCCTCGAGCGGGCGCTTGTTACGACCGGTGACCATGAGGACGTCCCCGAGACCGGCGTCCACGGCCTCCTCGACGACGTACTGGATCGCGGGCTTGTCCACCACGGGCAGCATTTCCTTGGGCGTGGCCTTGGTGGCCGGAAGGAAACGGGTGCCGAGTCCGGCGGCGGGAATGACAGCCTTGCTGATCCGGGAGCGCGCTTCAGTCATGCGGAGAACCATAACCGGTACGTATGAGCGGAAGATGAGGCTCCACTTATTACATTCCCGTAGGAGAGGTTTGTGCGCGTGGACAGTGGCGGCCAGGTTACGAAGGCGGAGTTGCGGCGGCACCTCCTCTCGGTGAGGGCCGGGTTTCCGGCGGGTGACGTCCCGGCGACGGCGGCTCTCCTCGCCCGGCACGCCCTGGAACTCCCCGAGCTCGCGGGAGCACGCACCGTCGCCGCGTACGTCTCGGTGGGCCGCGAGCCCGGGACCCGCGCGCTGCTGGACGCGCTGCGCGAGCGGGGCGTCCGGGTGCTGCTGCCGGTGCTCCTGGCCGACAACGACCTCGACTGGGGCGCGTACACGGGAGCGGACGGGCTGGTGAAGGCCGGGCGGGGGCTGCTGGAGCCGGCCGGGGAGCGGCTGGGGCCGGACGCGGTCACCGGCGCGGACGCGGTGCTGCTGCCGGGCCTCGCGGTGGACGGCCGGGGCCTGCGGCTGGGGCGCGGGGGCGGCAGTTACGACCGGGTGCTGGAGCGGCTGGCCGCGTCCGGGGCGGACCCGGCCCTGGTGGTGCTGCTCTACGACGGCGAGCTGCTCGACGCGGTACCGGCCGAGGAGCACGACCGCCCGGTGCACGCGGCGGTGACACCGTCCGGGGTGCACCGGTTCGGCCCCCACGAGCGGCGCACGACAAAGCCGTAGCCCCGGGCCGGCCGGCGGAAGCGGACCGCTCCGGCGGAACGGCCGGGGCCGGAAACGACGCCCGCGGCCGGGACCCGGGGCCCGAAACGACGCCGTCCCGGCCCCGGCCGCGCGGGGCGGCCGGGAACCGGGACGGCGGGGCGGACCGGGTCAGGGCGTCAGTGCCAGGGTGTCCTCGGTCCCCTTCTGCACCTTTTCCTCGCTGAAGGCCCAGGGCAGCAGTTCGCCCTTGGCCCACTTGTCGGTCTGGTCCGCGTAGTGCGCGTTGTACGCGTGGCCCGAGGCGCCGGTGAGGTTGATCCACCGGGACTTGTCGAGGTTCCCGAGGTTGACGACCATCCGCATCGAGGGCACCCAGACGACGTCGTAGCCGCCCGCCGCGTTCCAGCCGGTGGCGTTGACCGCCTCCTGGCCGCCACCGAGGCTCCACGGCCCGCGGTTGAACACGGACTGCAGGAAGCCGGGGCCCTCGACGCCGAAGGTCTGGTTCCGCAGCGTCAGCTGGTGCAGCCGGCCCCAGCTCCAGGTGTCGGTGTCCTTGCCCAGCTCGGCGGTGAGCTCCCAGCGGGCGTCCTTCATGGCGTGCGCGAGCAGCTCGTCACGGTTGCGGTCGCCGGGGTTGTTCACGGTGCCGGAGGTCTTCCACCAGGTGTTGTCCTGGTCGTCGAGGATCGAGCGCACCACCTCGTACCAGCGGTCGCCGCCGTCCGGCTGGGCCGACTCGGCCTCCCGCTCGCCGCACTCCCGGACCAGCCGGGCGTTGCCGTTCAGGTCCTCCGCCGGGCCGGTGTCGTCGGCGGGGCGGACCCGCAGGCACTGGCCCTCGACGCGGAGCTCCTTCGGCAGTTTGTTGCCGAACGCCAGCTTGAGGGTGTTCCGCCAGACGGCGTTGAAGTAGGCGGCCGCCGCCGAGTCCGGGTCCTGGGTGTAGTCCCAGCCCTCGAGGAGCTTCTGCGCCTCCCGGACGTACGGGTCCTTGACGTCGATCTTGAGCAGCAGCGGGGTCAGCAGCTCGGCGATCTCGCTGTTGCTGTCCTGCTGGATGGTCTGCATGTCGTCCGTCGAGATCTTCCCGCTGTCCTTGATCTTCGACTGGATGAGGTCGTTGATCCGCTGGCTGCGGGCGCCGTAGCCCCAGTCCTCGGTGAGCAGGTACGGGTACTTCCGGCCGTCGACCACCGCCTGGTTGGCGGTGACGACGTAGCCGCGCTTCGGGTCCTTCTCCCAGGGCATCGCGGACTGCGGGACGTATCCGGTCCAGCGGTAGTCGGAGTCCCAGCCGGGGGCGGGGTAGCGGCCGTTCCCCTTGCCGCGGACCGGGATCCGGCCCGGCGCCTGGTAGCCGATGTGGCCCCGGGTGTCGGCGTAGATCAGGTTCTGCGAGGGGACGGCGAAGTCGCGGGCCGCGGCGCGGAAGCCGTCGAAGTCCTTCGCGGCGTTGAGCTCGAAGACCGCGTCCATCGTGCGGCCCGGCTCCAGGGCGGTCCAGCGCAGGGAGACGGCGTAGCCGCTGCCCCGGTCCGGTGCGGCGTCCCGGACCGGCGCCTGCCGGCCGACCTTGCCCAGCTCCTCGTTCCGGTCGGAGACGATGGGCCCGTTGCCGGTCGAGCGGACCGTTATCTCCCGGTCCGGTCCGTTCGCGACCTTGATGGTCTCGCGGCGGACCTTGAACGGCCGGCGCCGGCCGTCGGAGAGGTAGCCGTCGCTGGTGACCTTCTCCAGGTAGAGGTCGGAGACGTCGGCGCCCAGGTTGGTGAAGCCCCAGGCGATGTCCTTGTTGTGGCCGATGACGACGCCCGGCATGCCCGAGAAGGTGTAGCCCGAGACGTCGTAGCGGCAGGAGGCGCTGACGTTCCGGCAGTGCAGACCCATCTGGTACCAGAGCGAGGGCATCTGCGGCGCGAGGTGCGGATCATTGGCCAGCAGCGGCTTGCCGGTGGCGGTGTGCTTGCCGGAGACCACCCAGGAGTTGGAGCCGATGCCGTCACCGCTCGGGCCGAGCAGCGCCGGGACGTCCTTGAGGTTCCTGGACAGCGACGACAGCTGGGTCCGGGCACCGCGGGCGGCCTCCGCCCCGGCGGTGCCGGCCGCGGCGTTCCGCGGGGCGGTCGCCTCGGGGTCGAACTCCTTGGTCGCCCGGTTCACCGCGCCGCCGCCGACGATCGGCTGGTTCCGGTCGTACGGGTACTGCGGGTACAGCTCCTCTATCTGCTGCGGCGTGAGGCGGCTGGTCATCAGCGCACGGTCGATCTCGTCCTGCATGTTGCCGCGCAGGTCCCAGGCCATGGCCTTGAGCCAGGCCACCGAGTCGACCGGGGTCCACTTCTGGGGCGTGTAGTCCGTGGTGAAGCCGAGCGCCGCGTACTCCACGGACAGGTCGGAGCCCTTGTGGTCCTTCAAGTAGGCGTTGACACCGGCGGAGTAGGACCGCAGGTTCTTCTTGGTCTGCGGCGACAGCTTGTGGTCGTACTCCTGCTGCGCGACCTTGCGCCATCCCATGGTCCGCAGGAAGGCGTCGGTCTCGACCTGCCCCTTGCCGAACATCTCGGACAGCCGTCCGGCGGTCATGTGCCGACGGACGTCCATCTCCCAGAAGCGGTCCTGCGCCTGGACGAATCCCTGCGCCCGGAAGAGGTCCTCCTCCGTGTCGGCGTAGACCTGGGGTATGCCGTGGCCGTCACGCTTCACCTGGACCGGCCCCGAGAGGCCGTCGAGTTTGACGGAACCCGTGGTCTCCGGGAAGGAGGCGCGCACGGTGCTGAGGCTCCAGTACGTGCCGTAGCCGAAGCCCGCCACGAGGAGCAGCACGACTGCGAACACGAGAAGCCGGGCGCGTCGGCCCTTCCTCTTGCCTGAAGGGCCGGTCTTGTTGGCGGGCATCGCTGTCCTTAGAGGGGCAGGGTGGTCCTGGGAATGCAGGAGCAACCTTAGGCGCAGTGCCCGGACGGCCCCTACGCGGAGTCAAGGTCGGTGCCGGCAAGGGCGCCGGGAGGGTCCGGTGCCGTTCCGGTGTGGCGCGATCGATGCGGTTCCGGTGTGGCGCGATCGATGCGGTTCGGCGCGGTTCCGGATCGGCGCCCGCCCCGGATCGACGCCGCCCCGGATCGACGCCGCCCCGGATCGACGCCGTCCCGGATCGGCGGTCCGGCGTCCGGCGCGACTCGTCCTCCGCCGCGCGGCGTCCGGGCCGTTCGCGGGGGCCCGTTCGGCAGGATCGGCAGAGATCGCGACCGCTTCCCGGCGGGCCCGCGTCAAGAACCGGTAAAATATTAGGTAAGGCAATGAAGTACTGATCGGCAGGAAGGGACTTTCCCGCCGATAACGCAAGAAAGGGTTCGGCCCCTGACTGTTCACCACCTCAATGAACTCCTGCTGGTCTGTTCGCTCGTCCTCCTCATCGCGGTGGCGGCGGTCCGGGTCTCCTCGCGCAGCGGGCTCCCCAGCCTGCTCATCTACCTCGGCATCGGCGTCGCGATAGGGCAGGACGGCATCGGAGTCACCTTCGACGACGCCGGATTGACGCAGTTGATCGGCTACGCCGCCCTTGTGGTGATTCTGGCCGAGGGTGGTCTGGGCACGAAGTGGCGGGAGATCAAACCGGCCCTGCCGATCGCCGCCGTGCTGTCCACGGTCGGCGTCGCGGTGAGCGTCGGCATCACCGCGGCCGCGGCGCACTACCTGGTGGGGCTGGAGTGGCGGCAGGCGCTGATCATCGGCGCGGTGGTGTCGTCCACGGACGCCGCGGCGGTCTTCTCCGTCCTGCGGAGGGTGCCGCTGCCGTCCCGGCTGACGGGCGTCCTGGAGGCCGAATCGGGCTTCAACGACGCCCCCGTGGTGATCCTGGTCGTCGCCTTCTCCTCGACCGGGCCGATCGACAGCTGGTACCTGCTGCTCGGCAAGATCGCCCTGGAGCTGGCGATCGGCGCGGCGATGGGCATCACGGTCGGCTTCCTCGGGGCCTACATAATGCGCCGGGTCGCGCTGCCCGCCTCGGGCCTGTACCCGATCGCGGTGATGGCGATCGCGGTCGTCGCCTACGCGGGCGGCGCGCTGGCGCACGGCAGCGGCTTCCTCGCGGTGTACGTGGCCGCCCTGATCCTGGGCAACGCCAAGCTGCCGCACTGGCCGGCCACCCGCGGCTTCGCGGAGGGGCTCGGCTGGCTGGCCCAGATCGGCATGTTCGTCCTACTCGGCCTGCTCGTCACCCCGCACGAGCTGGGGGACGACATCGTGCCCGCGGTGGTGGTGGGCCTGGTCCTGACGGTGGTGGCGCGGCCGGTGTCGGTGCTGGTGAGCACGGCGCCGTTCCGTACCTCGTGGGCGGAGCGGCTGCTGCTGTCCTGGGCGGGCCTGCGCGGGGCCGTGCCCATCGTGCTGGCGACGATCCCGATGGTCTACGAGGTGGGCGACAGCCGGCGGATCTTCAACATCGTCTTCATGCTGGTGATCGTCTACACCCTGGTGCAGGGGCCGACCCTGCCCTGGGTCGCCCAGTGGCTGCGGCTGCGGCTGAGCGCCGGGGAGCCGACGACGGACCTGGGCATCGAATCGGCGCCGCTGGAGAAGCTCCGCGGCCATCTGCTGTCGGTCACGGTCCCGCAGGAGTCGAAGATGCACGGCGTGGAGGTCGGCGAACTGCGCCTCCCGGCCGGGTCGGCGGTGACCCTGGTCGTGCGGGAGGAGAAGAGCTTCGTCCCGGCGCCGACCACGGTGCTGCGGCGCGGCGACGAGCTGCTGGTGGTGGCCACGGATCCGGTGCGGGACGCCACCGAGAACCGGCTCCGGGCCGTGGCCGAGGGCGGCAAGCTGGCGAGCTGGCTGCGCCCGGACGGGCCGCGCTGAGGGCGGCAAGCCGGCCGGCCCGTACTCCCGCTCCGGCACGGGGGAGGGCGTCGGCCGCTCCTTCACAGGCCAGTCGGCCGCTCCTTCACAGGCCAGCTGCCACAGGTGCCGCATGGATCACAGGAGGGGCCCCGGTCCGCCCTGTACAATCAAGGACGCACAAATGACGACCCACTCTGCCTGATGCAGAGCTGGCGCGACCGCATGGCGGCCGCGGTCCCTTCAGCCACCTCGGTGCGGACCCGGTATCTACCGCGGAACATGCGCGAGAGGACAGCTCTCGGCGCACCGTACTGAGAGATCGCCACTTCAGGGGCCGGTCTCGTCGGGCGTGCGCTACCAGGCAGCGGAAAGGCACGGCCGTGGCATCCGCGGTCACCACTTCCCGTCCCGGCTACCGGCAGCTGCTGCGCACCCCCGGTGCCTGGACGTTCCTGCTCCCGGGCTTCACCGCCCGCCAGCCCTTCGCGATGCTGACCATCAGCATCGTCCTGCTCGTCGAGCACACGACCGGCTCGTACGGCGTCGCGGGCGCCGTCGCGGCGGTCACCGGCGTCTCGATGGCCCTGTTCGCTCCGCAGGGCGGCAAGCTCGCGGACCGCTTCGGCCAGAGCCGGGTCCTGGTGCCCGGTGTGCTGGTGCACGTGGTGGCCGCCGGGCTGCTGACGGCGCTCGCGCTCGGCCAGGCGCCCCTCTGGACGCTGTTCGCCGCCGCGGTACCGACCGGCGCCTCCGTACCGCAGGTGGGCCCCATGGTCCGGGCGCGCTGGGCGGCGAAGCTCGACGGCCACCCGCTGATGTCCACCGCGGCCGCCTTCGAGTCGGTCACCGACGAGCTCACCTTCGTGATCGGCCCGGTCCTGGCGACCGCGCTGTGCGCCGGGGTGCATCCGGCGGCCGGCCTGGTCGCCGAGGCCGCCCTGACCCTGGCGGGCGGGCTGCTCTTCGCGGCCCAGCGCCGCACCGCACCCCCCGTGTCCCGGCCCGGGGCCGACGGCGAGCGGGCGCCGCGCACCTCGGCCCTGGCCGTGCCGGGCGTCCGCGTGCTGGCGGCGGCCTTCCTGGGCATCGGTTCGGTGTTCGGCGGCATGCAGGTGGCCCTGACCGCCTTCACCCAGGACATCGGGGAGCCGGGGCTGAACGGCCCGCTGTACGGCGTCTTCGCGGCCGGCAACATGCTCGCCGGTGCGGCCTGCGGGGCCATCGCCTGGCGGGCGTCCGCGCGGCGGCGCCTGCTGACGGCGTACGCGGCACTGGCCCCGGCCTGTTCGGTCCTGTGGACGGTGCACTCGCCGCTGCTGCTCGGCGCCCTCGGCCTGCTGGTGGGCCTCTGCATCGCTCCGGCGCTGATCACCGGATACACGCTGGTGGAGACGCTGGTTCCGGCGACCGCCCGCACCGAGGCGTTCACCTGGCTGACCGGGGCGGTCGCCCTGGGGCAGGCGGCGGCGGTGACCGCGGCCGGACAGCTGGCGGACCGGTTCGGCCCGAGTGCGGCGTTCACCGTCCCCCTGATCGGTACGTCTCTGGCGCTGCTGACCCTGGTGGCGCTGCGCGGACGGCTGGTGCCGAGCCGGGACGCGGCGGCGTCCGCGGGAGGCCGTGGCGTCGTCGCCGGCTCCGCGACCAAGAGCTGGGACTCCGGCGACCGGGACGGCGCGGAGGCGGACGCACGCGTGTGAGGGCGCGCGTTGTGAGAGCGCGCGTGTGAGGGCGGGCGTGGGAGAGCGCGCGTGGGTGGCCGGAGCACGGGTGCGAGAAGCCGGCGCACGCGTGCGGGGCCCGGCCACGCGTGCGGGGGACGCCGAAGCCCGCGTGCGGGAGGCCGACGCACGGGTGCGGGAAGCCGGCGCACGCGTGTGAATCGGGTGCCGCGGAGCGTGGGCTCGGTCACCGTGAGGCCGGTCGCAGTGGACTGATCCCGCGGAATGCTGCACTATTGACCGTCGTTAGCACTCATCGAGTGAGAGTGCCAGGAGGAGCAAGTGCCGACCTATCAGTACCAGTGCACCCAGTGCGGTGAAGGCCTCGAAGCGGTGCAGAAGTTCACCGACGAGGCGCTCACGGAGTGCCCGAACTGCGAAGGACGCCTGCGCAAGGTGTTCTCGGCGGTCGGCGTCGTCTTCAAGGGCTCCGGCTTCTACCGGACGGACAGCCGCGGCTCGTCGTCGAGCAGCACGACGAAGTCGTCGTCCGCCCCGGCCAAGAGCGACAGCTCGTCGTCGGACTCCTCGTCCTCGGCCGGCTCTTCCTCGACCTCCTCGTCCTCCTCCTCGTCGGCGAAGACGAGCAGCGGGACCGGTGGCGGCGCGAGCAGCTCCTCCGCCGCCTGACGGCACACCTCCGCGGCCCTGCCCGGCCCGACCCGGCGGCGCGGACGACAAACTCAGCGGACCCCGTGGCCTGATCCAGGCGACGGGGTCCGATGCATGCCCGTGACAACCGGCCGGGGCCCCATAGGGTGATCCCATGGTCGAGACAGTCAGCGCGCAAGCAGAGATAGGCGTCATCGGCGGATCGGGGTTCTACTCCTTCCTCGATGATGTGACCGAGATCACGGTGGACACTCCCTACGGGCCGCCGAGTGACTCGCTGTTCCTCGGCGAGGTCGCCGGACGCCGGGTGGCCTTCCTGCCGCGGCACGGCCGCAAGCACCACTTGCCGCCGCACCGCATCAACTACCGCGCCAACCTCTGGGCGCTGCGCTCGGTCGGCGTGCGCCAGGTGCTGGGGCCGTGCGCGGTGGGCGGCCTGCGGGCGGAGTACGGCCCGGGCACGCTGCTCGTCCCCGACCAGCTGGTGGACCGCACCAAGACCCGCACCCAGACCTTCTACGACGGTGAGCCGCTGCCGGCGACGGCCGGTTCCGCGCCCGCGGGGGTGGAGCCCCGGGCCGCGCAGGTGCCGAACGTGCTGCATCTCGGCTTCGCCGACCCCTACTGCCCCGTGGGCCGGAAGGCGGCCGTGGCCGCCGCCCGCGGACGGGACTGGGAGCCGGTGGACGGCGGAACGCTGGTCGTGATCGAGGGGCCGCGCTTCTCGACCCGGGCGGAGTCGCAGTGGCATGCGGCGCAGGGCTGGTCGGTGGTCGGGATGACCGGCCACCCGGAAGCGGTGCTCGCCCGCGAGCTGGGCCTCTGCTACACCTCGATGACGCTGGTCACCGACCTGGACGCGGGGGCGGAGACGGGCGAGGGCGTGTCCCACGAGGAAGTGTTCAAGGTCTTCGCCGCGAATGTCTCACGCCTGCGGACCGTGCTCTTCGACGCGGTGGGCGGGCTGCCGGGGAACGGCGACCGGGACTGCCTCTGCGCGCGGGCGCTGGACGGGCTGGACCCGGGGATCGAGCTGCCGTAGCGGGGCGGGCAGGGGTGGCCGGTTGCCCGGGCGGGTGAGGCGGCTGCCGACCGCAGGCCGGCGTCGAGGTGAACGTCGGCCCGGGCACCGGCCCGGGGGCACCGGCCCGGGGCGGCGTGGGGCGGCGTGGGGCCCTGGTTGTGGGAGGCAATGGCTCGGGGGCGTCGGCTGGGGCGTGCGGCTCTGCGGCTCCTGACCTCCTGGCTCCTGACCTCCTGGCTCCTGACCTTCTGGCTCTTGGCTCTCGGCTCTCGGCTCCTGAGGTCAGCGGCGACTTCTGCGGGTGATGTGAACCCCTGAGGGTGACCGCCTTGTCCACAATCGAGGGGTTGTCCACAGGCCTCAGCAGGATGGGGAACATCCGTGCATCGTGGGGGCATCCGAGCGAGAAGCTCCTCACGACAAGGCTGGTGATGGCCATGACGGTCACGTCCCCGACGGTCGATTCCCCGACGCCGCTTCCCCTTGCGGTACTGCTCCTGCCCGGCGCAGCACGGGCGCTCCCGGGTGGGTTACGGGGGCTGCCCCGCCGGTCCACCTCCTCCGGCGCATCGGGAGCGACTGTCGCTGCCACGCCCGGGGTGCGCGATTGGACAGCCCGCCGCTGCCCTGCCGTACATTGCGGAACCATCTGTTCCATTCATCGTGCACGCAGAGAGAGGCACCCCGGTGAGCGAGGAGAACAAGGGCATCCTGGACGGCTTCAAGCAGTTCTTGATGCGCGGGAACGTCGTCGACCTCGCGGTTGCGGTGGTCATCGGAGCGGCGTTCACCAACATCGTGAACACCGTGGTGAAGGGCATCATCAACCCCGTTGTGGGCGCCCTCGGGACCCAGAACCTCGACCATTACACGTTCTGCCTGGGCACCTGCACCAAGAACAAGGCGGGCGAGGTCACCGAGGGCATTTACATCCTCTGGGGCTCGGTGATCAGCGCCACCATCACGTTCCTGATCACCGCAGCGGTCGTCTACTTCCTCATGATCCTGCCGATGAACCGCTACAAGGCCCGGCAGGCCGCCAAGGCGCCCGTGGAAGCCACGCCGACCGAGGTGACGGAGATCGAGCTGCTCACCGAGATCCGGGACGCCCTGGTCGCCCGGCAGGGCGGCTCCGACTGGCAGGGCCCCGGCCCCTCCGGGCCCGGCACCGGCCGCGTTCCGACGCAGAAGTAGCGGCTGGGCCGCCTCAGAAGTGGTGCGGTGGCTTCTCGTCGAGGAACCGGGCCAGGTCGGAGGCGCTGTCGCCCTCGGCCGGACGCTCGCCCCAGCCACGGTCGGTGTCGTCCGCGGACGGCCGCCCGAAGGGGTCGTCGAAGTCCACCTTGGCGGCCCTCGGGTCACGGGAGGCCCCCTGCGCGGGGGCGGGTGCGGACGCTTCGGGCTCAGGGGCACTGCTCATGGCTCCCAGGGTACGGGGCCCGGGCCGGTGGTCGGCGCTGCGTGCCCCGTCCCCGCAGGCAGGGCACCGCGGTCGGCGCTCCCCCGCTCCTCCCGTTGCCGGCGGGCCCCGGCCTCCGGCCTGCGGCGCAAGTTGCCGGCCCCCGGCACCTGGTTCGGGCTCCTGCCTTCCGGGAGAGGGCCTGGCTCAGCGGTCCTCCGGATCGATCAGCCACAGCACCAGCACCACGACGAAGGACAGCACGAGAAAGCCGGCCAGCCACTGGGCAGTCCGGGTATCGCCCCTCATCCACTCATTCGCAGCGACGGTCAGGCCCCAGAGCTGCCCCATGACCACGGTCAGTGCCAGGGCGAGCCGTACGGACAGTTTCGAGGACCGCGCCGGCTCCTGCTCGCCGCCCGCACCCGGCCCCGGCCCGGTGTGCCTGACTCGCGGGTCCCCGTGGCCGCTGGCCGGACCGACCCAGGGGCCGGGCTCCCGAGGTGTCTCGGCGAGCAGAGGCCGGGGTGGCGAAGTCCCGCCGAGCGGCGAACCGGCAGGGCCCGGCGGGGCGGGGTCGCGCTCACTCATACCTGTTCGTTCCCCACGGGTGGCACGCCTGGGCAGCCGATCTCACGAGCAGTGTCGGGGTAGTCCCTGAGCAGTTGGCGGCACAGGCCCTCTTCGAGGCTCTCGCCGGAGCGGGCGGTGCCGATGGCCCAGACGCTGCCGTCGGCCCGTTCGACGAGAACCACCTTGGGCAGGCCACGCGGTGGCGGGCCGGCGGTGACCTCGCCGGTGCGGATGTCGAATACGCCCTGGTGACAGGGGCAGTGCAACTCGCCCTCGAAGCCCTGGTCCGCCCGCCACAACACGGCACAGGCCAGATGGGTGCACACCGCGGAGTAGCCGACCAGCGAACCGTCGGAGAGCCGCACCGCGATCGCCCGGTCGTCTTCTCCCGGATAGCGGAAGGCAACGGACTCGCCCGCACCGATCACGGTCGCGACCCGCTTGGCTGCGGGAGCTCCCTCGGAATCCCCCTGCCGGTGCAGCCCGCCGGCGGCGACGCCGAGGCCCCCGACAGCAAGGCCCCCGGACACGACGGCCACGATGCGCAGATAGTCCCGCCGCGTGGTGAGCGAGTTGGGGCCGGTCCTGCCGGAGGCCGCCGGCCGCAGGCCGGTCCCGGCCCCGGAACCATCAGTGGGGTCTGCGGCCGGGGCCGACGGATCGGTGACCGGCGCCCGAAGCGCGAGGGATGAGGGGTCGGTAGGGGCATCGGAAGCAGTGGCGGCCCCGGATGCGGGGAGGGCTCCGGATGGAGCGGGGGGCCCGGAGGAGGTGGTTCCAGAGGAGGTGGTTCCGGAGGCGGTTCCCGAGTGGGTGGCCCCTGAGGAGGTGGGAACGATCTGCTCGCCCTGTTCGGTCACCTGACGTCCGCTCCGTTCACTTCGACGATCGGCAGCCCTCCGGGCACCGGCCATCGGGCCTTGTCGGCGGGGACGACCATCGCGACCCCCGTCCGTACCTGCGTTTCGCCGAAGACGAAGGAGTCGGCGACCTCGACGCCGGGGCGTTCCGCCCGGAGTTCGTCGAGCGTGCCGTAGAAGAGCGCCCCCGTCGGGCAGACCGTGGCGCACATCGGGCCGAGTCCCTGGGAGGTGCGGTCGTAGCAGAGGTCGCACTTGCGCTGCAGCTTGGCCCGGAGGTCGATCTCGGGAACGCCGAAGGGGCAGGCACTGACACAGTCCGAACAACCGAAACAGCGCGACGCATCGGCCTGCTGCACCACGCCGTCGGGGGTGGTGAGGATCGCGTCGGCGGGGCAGACCGCGGCACAGGGCGCGACCGGGTCCTCGCAGTGCATGCACACCGTGGGAAGGGAGGCAACGCTATGGCCCTCGTCCGCAGGGTCGAGGTGGATGAGCGAGATGCCACGATGGGAGTCGCACTCGCGGCAGGCCGCGACACAGGCCTGGCAACCCGTGCAGCGCCCCGGATCGATGAAGATCGTTCTGCCCATCATCGGCTCTCACCTCGTCCCTGCTGTGTAGGGGGCAGGGGAGGCGACCTGCGGGTCGGTGTGCCGGCCCCACTCTCCTGCCGGTCCGCCCGTCTGCAGGTGGAATCGTCCGTCCGCGTGGTGGCTGCGTCCGTCCTCGAAGAGGCGGGGAGTTCCGGGGTGGCCGATGGCGGGGCAGGGCCAGGCGATGCCGCCGGTCTCCTCCAGCCGCTCGTAGCTGACACCGGAGCAGTCGACCGCGGTGCCCGCCGAGGCGGTTCGCCACTCCTGGAAGAGCTCCCGGGACCCCGCGAAGGCGAACCGGTTGCCGACACCGAGCCGCACCGCGAGCTGACACAGCACCCAGGTCTCGGTACGGACGTCGGGCGGCGGCTGCTGCGCCTTGTTGTGCTTGACCATCCGCCCCTCGGCATTGGTCATCACGGCGTCGTCCTCGGCCCAGGTCGTGACAGGCAGAACCACATGGGCGTCCACGGCCGGGCCGGAGAGGGAGGAGGAGCACTGGACGTGGAATTCCAGGCCGTCCGGGGTCACCGGCTCGTACGTGCTTCCGTTCCCGAGCCCGTGCTCGGACCCGGCATTCGCGTGCGCGGCGTCCGCGTGCCCGAGGTCCGCGTGCGCGGCGTCCGCGTGCTCGGCGAGCGTGTGGCCGGGGAGGGCGTGACCGGGGAGGGGGGCCGGCGGCATGTCACCGATGCCGAGCAGGCCGCGGATCGCCCCCTGCCTGATCTGCTCCGCCGTGCCCGTCGTGGGGGCGGGCCCCGGGAGGGAGGTCTCCTCGACGTCCCAGAGACGTGCAAGCTCCTGGCGGTGTGCGGGCTCGTCGAGGGACCGTCCCCCGGGCAGCATGTCCGCCCTCCACCCCGGCTCCCGGCCGCCTCGGAAGTGGCCGTAGGTCTGGGCATCGCGCAGGACATGGCTCTGGGCATGGCCCGATTCGAGGACGGGCTCGAGGACGGGTTCGAGGACGGGTTCGAGGACGGGTTCGAGGACGGGTTCGAGACCTGCTTCGAGGCCTGGTTCGGGGGAGACCGGTTCCGGGACCGGAACGGCTCCGGGGTCGGTCAGGGCGCCGTATCCCGCGCCGGGCCGTCCGATGTTGCCGGTCGCCAGGCAGAGGTTGATGACGGAGACACAGCTCTCGGTCTCGCTCCGGGTGCCGGATTCCGTGTCCCGCAAGGGCCAGGGCCAGGAGGTGGCGCCCGCGTACCAGGCCATCGCGCTGCGCGCCGTTCCGAAGAGCCGGGCGACCTGGACCACCTGGTCGGCGGGGACGCCACAGACCGTCGCCGCACGCTCGGGCGGATACGCGGCCGAGGCACGCTCCACCTCTGCCCAGCCGGTGGTGTGCTCCGCGAGGAAACCCTGGTCGGTCAGCCCCTCGGTCGTCAGGACGTGCAGGACGGACCTGCAGAAGACCGGGTCGGTGCCGGGGCGGAGTGCGACATGGATGTCGGCCGTGCGGGCGATGGCCGATGCCCGGGGGTCGATGACGATCAGGCGCGCCCCGCGGTCCCGCGCGCCCCAGAGGTGCCGGGTGAGGACGGGGAACCGCTCCCCCACGTCCGGGCCCGAGACGAGAAGGCAGTCGGAGAGGAGCATGTCGGAGAACGGACTGGCGCCCCGGTCGATACCGAAGGTTGCCCGATGGGCGTCGGAGGCGCCTGTTCCGTACGGACCGGCGTTGTCGTCCACGTGCCGCGTCCGCAGGGCGACCCGGGCGAACTTGCCGAGGAGATAGGTCTTCTCCGTGCCGAGTCCGGCGCCGCCGAGCAGTCCGAACGCGTCCCGCCCGTGGGCCTCCTGGATGCGCCGGATCTCCGCGGCGGTGACGTCCAACGCCTCCTCCCAGGAGACCGCCCGGAACGGCTCGTCGCGCGAGCGGCGGACCAGCGGAACGGTCAGCCGGTCGGCGTGGTCGACCTGCTGGTAGGCGGTGATGCCCCGGGGACAGAGCCGCATCCGGTTGATGTCGTGATCGCGCGGCTCGACGCCCGAGACCCTGCCGCGCCGGCCGACCCGCAGATACAGCCCGCACTGCATCCCGCAGCCCGAGCAGTGCGTGGGCACCAGGGTGTCGCCGTTCAGGACGGCGGGCGGTGTCATCGGAAGCCCTTCTTCACATCGGAGAGATAGGCGCTCCCGCGCAGTACCCGCTTGCAGCGCGGGCAGTATTCGGCCGTCTGGTCGAAACGGAGTCTCAGGTCACGCATCGTGCCGCGCAGGTTCGCGACCGCGGGGACCGGGGCCAGCGGGGCCGCACAGCGGCGGCAGAGCGCGGTGTCACCGCCCTGCCGGGCGGTGTCGGTGAACGCCTGGACTCCGGCGGTCGCCGGACGCTGCACCACATGGAAGAACTTCCCGAACGGAAGATGGATGAGAGCGAAGACCACCGAGGTCATGTGCAGAACGGCCAGGAACTCGTAGCCACCGCCGTGCAGAGCCAGCGCGGAGAAGGTCAGCAGGAGGCCGGTCACCGAGATCACGATCAGGGCGAGGAGCGGGACCAGGTCGTAGCCGAAGCGCTGGCCGGTCACCGGGGCCCGGTCCCTGATCCGGCGCCAGAGGAAGTACCCGGCGCCCGCGAGCACCAGGACGGCCGCCAGGTCCAGGACATGGAACAGCGCCCACCCCGCGGGGGAGGCCGAGTCGAAGCCGACCACGGTCCGCCCCCAGAGACGCAGCTCGTAGCCCGGTCCGGAGGAGTTGACCGCGGTGAAGCTGATCCAGCCCCAGGAAAGGGGGACGGCCACCAGGGCGGCCAGCACAGATCCCCAGAGCACGGCCTGATGGGCGGCCCAGCGGGCCCGGGAGCGCGGCCCGGAGAAGCTCCGCAGGCCCAGAGACGCGGTGGCCACCCGTGGCAGGGCGGCGGCGGATCCCCGCAGACCGGCACGCGAGAAGCAGGCCCGCACACCCTGCCGGAACAGCCGCCGGGCGGCGGGTGCCTGAGCCCACACCGTGTAGCGGTAGACGACCCCGAAGGCGAGGAACACCGTGGCCACGGCATACGGCAGCAGGGCCGCGTCGAAGCCCTCCAGGTATCGGCTGCCGACCACGATGAGCACGGTCAGCAGCAAGGAGACCAGCGTGGCCGTCGAGGTCGCCCGGAGACTGCCGGGGCGTGGCGGGACCTCCCATGGGGCGGAGCTCTCCCCTTGGACGGAGTTCTCCCGGGGTGTCTCCGAGGACGCGGCCACGCGGTCACCGTATCGAGATATGCGAGCTTCAGCCCGATTTGGGCGACGGGCGGGTGAGGCCGTGCGCCCGTCGGCCGGGCGGGTCGTTGTGCCGCGCCGGCGCTCCCCGCCGCCCCTTCCCCCTCGGGGCACTTCGCCGGTCGGGACATCAACGGTTGCCTTGCCGGGCCCGGCACACCGCTGCCTCCGCCCGGCGGGCGGCCGAATGGGCCGGCTCCGGCGCCATCGCGCGGCCGGGTCGGGTATCTGCTGTGCTGGAACCCGGCCGCGTTCCGGACGCGGGCCGCACGTCGGAGCCCGACGGTGCGCCGGCCGGGGCCAGGAGCCTCCGGGCCGGGTCTCCGTGGCGAGGAAACGCCGGTCACGGACCTCCGGGTGAGGCGTCACGGACCTCCGGTGAGGAGCCTCCGGAGCCAGGCCGCACGAGCGAAGGGCACGCGCACCGATGAGCGAGCAGAACCCCTCCGACGCGTCCGGTGACCCGTCCGGGGGCCCATCCGGTGAGCCGTCCGGCGACTCCACGCGTTCCGGCCCCGTCGGTGCGGGCCACGGCCACGCGGCCCCTCCCCTGGTCCGGATGGCCGCCCGCGACCGCAACGAGGAGCACCGGGCGGCCACTCCGTTGGAGCTCTTCTTCGACCTCTGCTTCGTCGTCGCGATCGCGCAGGCGGGTCTCGGTCTCGTCCACGCCCTGGCAGAAGGCCACCCCGGGCACGGCATCACGCTCTATCTGATGACGTTCTTCGCCATCTGGTGGGCCTGGATGAACTTCTCCTGGTTCGCCTCCGCGTACGACGTCGACGATGTGCCGTACCGGCTGGTGACCCTGATCCAGATCGTGGGGGTGCTGATCCTCGCCGCCTCGGTGCCGCGCGCGTTCGAGGACGACGACTTCGACGGCGCCTGGTTCGGCTATGTGGTGATGCGGATCGCCCTGGTGTCCCAGTGGCTGCGCGCCGCCTGGTCCACGGGCGGCGCGGAACGGGCGACGGCGCTGCGCTACGCGATCGGCGTGACGCTCTGCCAGGTCGGCTGGTCGGGACTGCTGTTTCTGCCGGACCACGCGAAGCCATGGCTGTTCCTCGCCATGGCCTGCGTCGAGCTGACCGTGCCCGCCTGGGCGGAACGCGCCTGGCAGACGACCTGGCACCCGCACCACATCGCCGAACGCTACGGGCTGTTCACCATCATCGTGCTCGGGGAGACCATCGCGGCCTCGACCACCGCGGTCCGGTCCGCGCTCGACGAGCACGAGAAGCTGATCGATCTGCTCCCCATCGCAGCCGGCGGGCTGCTGATCATCTTCTCCGCGTGGTGGATCTACTTCGTGGTTCCGGCCCATGAGCGGCTGACCTCGAATCGCGCCGCCTTCCTCTGGGGGTACGGCCACTATCTGGTCTTCGGCTCCGCGGCGGCCATCGGCGCCGGCATCGAGGTGGCGGTCGAGCAGACCATCGGCAAGGCACACATCTCCGTGACCGCGGCCTCCGCCGCCGTGACCGTCCCTGCGGCGGTCTACTTCGTCACCGTCTGGGTCCTCCACGCCCGGTTCGCCAAGCACGGCATCGGCCAAGCGGTGCTGCCGGCGACCGCGATCGCGGTGCTGGCCTGCACGTTCGCCGGACGTTCCGCCGTCCTGCTGGCGGGGCTGGCCTCCGCGATGTCCATCGCGGTCGGCCTCACCGTGAGCCACCGGCAGGCGCGGGCGGTGGCCCGGTGACCTCCCCGGGTCGAGGTCTGTGCCGGGCCGGCATCGGCCGGGGGCTGTTCACCGGGCCGGGGGCTGTTTGACCGGTCGGGACACTGCTGACGGACGCGCTGTGAGGGTCGGGGCACTGCTGACGGACGCGCTGTGGCGGCCGGGGCTGCTGGCGGTCGGGGCGCTGCTGGCGGTCCGAGGGGGCGAGGACGTCAGGCCGGAACCGCGACCTCCGGCGTCTCGGCGGCCGGAGCGGCGGCGCCGTGGCCCGCGGAACCGTCCGCGGTGCGGCGGGTGCTCTTGAGGAGGACGACCAGCGCCGCCGAGACCCCCGTACCGGCCACTACCGCCAGGACGTAGAGCAGCGGGCTCCCGATCAGCGGAACCACGAACGCACCGCCGTGCGGAGCACGCAGGGTGCAGCCGAACGCCATCGACAGCGCCCCGGTGACGGCACCGCCCGCCATCGCGGAGGGGATGACCCGCATCGGATCGGCCGCGGCGAACGGGATCGCGCCCTCGGTGATGAAGGAGGCGCCCAGCACCCAGGCGGCCTTGCCGTTCTCCCGTTCCGCCTTGGTGAACAGCGAGCCGCGCACGGTCGTCGCCACCGCCATGGCCAGCGGCGGAACCATCCCCGCGGCCATCACGGCGGCCATGACCTTGAGGCTGCCGTCGTTGGGATGGGTGAGCCCGCCGATCGCGAAGGCGTACGCGACCTTGTTGAGCGGGCCGCCCAGATCGAAGCACATCATCAGGCCGAGGACGGCGCCGAGCACGACGGCGTTGGCACCGGAGAGGCCGCTCAGCCAGTCGGTGAGCCCCTTCTGCAGGGCGGCGACCGGCTTGCCCACCACCAGGAACATCAGGAACCCGACCACCGCCGACGAGACGAGCGGCAGGACCACGACGGGCATGATGCCGCGCAGCGCTGCGGGGACATCGACGCGTTGGACCGCCATCACCACGGCTCCGGCGAGCAGTCCGGCGATCAGGCCACCGAGGAATCCGGCGTTGATGGTGAGGGCGACGGCGCCGCCGACGAAACCGGGCACGAGGCCGGGCCGGTCGGCCATCCCGTAGGCGATGTAGCCGGCGAGGACGGGGACGAGGAATTCGAAGGCCGTGCCACCGATCTGGAAGAGCAGCGCGGCCCAACTGGCCGCCTCGGTCCAGAGGAAGTGCTCGGCGACGGACGGCGCCTTGTCGACCTGGTAGCCCCCGATCGCGAACGCCAGGGCAATGAGGAGGCCTCCGGCGGCCACGAAGGGAACCATGTAGCTGACACCGGTCATCAGCCAGGTCCGCAGCCGGGTGGCGGCGCTTTCGCCCGTGGCTCCTCCGCCTGAGCCACCGGCCGCCCTGGCAGCCGCCGCCCCGGATCCGGCGCCGGCCTCACCGGCAGCGCCTCCACCTGCGGCGGCACCCTCTGCCGCATGAGCGCGCAGCGGCAGCGGGCGGCGTGGCCCGCCCGCGGTGCTACGGGCCGTGGCGTCGGCGGGCTCCGACGGGAACGCGCCGGTCCCGGACTCGGCGTGCTGGGCCTTCTGCCGGGCCTCGGCGAGCAGTTGCGCCGGTCGGTTGATTCCGGCCTTCACCCCGACATCGACGACGGGCTTCCCGGCGAAACGTTCCTTGGCCCGTACCGGAACGTCATGCGCGAAGATCACGGCGTCCGCCGCGGCGATGACGCCAGGGTCGAGCCGCTGGAACCCCGCCGATCCCTGTGTCTCGACGTCGATTTCGACTCCCTCGGCGCGAGCGGCCCGTTCCAGGGACTCGGCGGCCATGTAGGTGTGCGCGATTCCCGTGGGGCACGAGGTGACGGCCACGATCCGGAACGGAACGCTCTCGCCGCCCGCCGGTTCGGCGTCGGAGGCCGCGGCGGTCATCTGGGCCGCACCCGTCGAGGCGGTCGTCCCGGCCGCATCCGTCGAGGCGGTCGTCCCGGCCGCGCCCGTCGAGGCGGTCGTCCCGGCAGCACCCGTCGAGGCAGTCATCTCGGCCGTCTCGGCCGTCCCGGTCGTGCCGCCCGCCGTCCCACCGGACTCCGGAAGGCCGACCCCGCCGGCCCCGCCGACAGCGTCAGCAGCGTCGACCCCGCCGGCAGCGGCATCCGGGCCCGCCGCGTCGGCAACGGCCTCGGGGCCCGACTCCGTGTCCGCCGCGCCCTCGCCCCGGAGCAGCGCGGCCATCGACTCGGCACTCCGCCCGGAGCGCAGCGAGGTCGTGAACTCGCTCTCCATCAGCCGTCTGGCCAGGCTCGAAAGAATCGACAGATGGGCGTCGTCCGCCCCCGTCGGCGCGGCGATCAGGAAGATCAGGTCGGCCGGTCCGTCCGGTGCGCCGAAGTCGACACCGGGAGTGGCCCGTCCGAAGGCGAGCGTCGGCTCGGTGACATGGGCACTGCGGCAGTGCGGTATGCCGATGCCGCCCTCCAGACCGGTCGGCATCCGGGCCTCGCGGGCGGCCACATCGGCCAGGAACCCGTCGAGGTCCGTCACCCGGCCCAGGGCCGCCATCCGTTCGGCGAGAGCGCGCGTGGCCGCTTCCCTGGTGTCGGCGGACAGGTCGAGATCGACCAGATCCGCGGTGATCATCTCGCTCATCGCGGGCTCCTTCGCACGTGGACCGTCGCTACGGGCGGCTACGGGGTACGGGGGCCGTGGCCCCCGCTCTGGGCAACCGGCCACTCGGCCGGGGCGGACTGGCGGCCGACCACCGGCCCGCCCGCGGAGCCGTGCGCCGAACCGTTCGCCGCCCGGTCATGTCGCGGGCTCCTTCAACACGCGGTCCAGTGGCACGTCGGTGGTCACCGTGACCGCGGCCGGGTCGAGGTCGGCGGGTGCGGGCATGACGCTGCCGGGCAGCCGCACGGCCGCCGCGCCGTGGGCCACGGCCGCGGCGAGGGCGTCGGGGCCCGTGCCGCCCGCGGCCAGAAAGCCCGCCAGGGACGCGTCCCCCGCACCGACGTTGCTGCGTACGGCCGCCACGGCCGCGCTGCCGAAGTACGCGCCCGAGTCGTCGAGCAGCAGTTGTCCGTCCGCGCCGAGACTCGCCAGTACGGCGCGGGCGCCCATGTCCCGTACGTCCGACGCGGCCCGGAGCGCGTCACCGACCGTGGTGAGGGGACGGCCCGTGGCCTGGGCGAGTTCCTCGGCGTTCGGCTTGACCACGTCGGGGTGTTCGCGGAGTGCGGCGACCAGCGGGGGCCCGGAGGCGTCGAGGGCGATGCGCCCGCCCGCCCGGTGGGCGCGGGCGACCAGTTCCGCGTACCACGCGGGGGCCAGCCCGCGCGGCAGGCTGCCGCAGCAGGCGATCCAGTCGGCGCCGGCGGCGTGGGCGCGGACCGTGTCGATCAGCGATGCCGCCTCGGCCGGGGCGAGTTCGGGTCCGGCGGCGTTGATCTTCGTCAGGGTGCCGTCCGGCTCGGCGACGGAGATGTTGGAGCGGGTGTGGCCGGCCACCGGCACCGGGGCCACGGAGATGCCCTCCGTCTCCAGCAGCCCGGCGACCACGTCACCCGCGGGGCCGCCGAGCGGCAGGACGGCGAGCGTGCGGTGCCCGGCGGCGGCGACCGCACGCGAGACGTTGACGCCCTTGCCGCCGGGGTCCATCCGGTCACCGGTGGCGCGCAGCACCTCGCCCCGGTCGAGGCGGGGAACCTCGTACGTCCGGTCGAGGCTCGGGTTCGGTGTGACGGTGAGGATCATGCGAGGACCAGCTCCGTGCCGGCCCGTTCGACGGCGCGCGCGGCATCGGCCCCGAGCCCCGTGTCGGTGATGAGCAGGTCGACGTCCGACAGGTCACCGAAGCGGGCGAAGTGTTCCTGGCCCGACTTGGCGGAGTCCGCGAGCAGCACCACCCTCCGGGCGGCGGCGACGGCCGCGCGTTTGACGGCGGCCTCGGCCAGGTCGGGGGTGGTGAGACCGGACTCCGGGGAGAAGCCGTTGGTGGCGAGGAAGAGCACATCGGCGTGGAGCTCGCCGTAGGCCCGCAGCGCCCAGGCGTCGACCGCGGCCCGGGTCCGGTGCCGGACCCTGCCGCCCACCAGGTGGAGGGCGACGCCGGGATGGTCGGCGAGCCGGGCCGCGACGGGCAGCGCATGGGTGACGACGGTGAGCTCGGCCGCGAGCGGAAGCGCGGCGGCCAGCCGGGCCACCGTCGTGCCGGCGTCGAGGATGACGCTTCCGGACGTGGGCAGTTCCTCGATGGCGGCGCGCGCGATGCGGTCCTTCTCGTCGGCGGCGGTGCTCTCCCGCTCGGCGAGGTCGGGTTCGAAGTCGAGGCGGCCCGCCGGAATGGCGCCGCCGTGGACACGCCGGACCAGCCCCGCCCGGTCGAGTGCCTTCAGGTCGCGCCGGATGGTCTCGGCCGTGACCTGGAACTCCTCGGCGAGGGAGAGCACGTCCACCCGACCGCCCTCGCGGGCGAGGCGGAGGATCTCCTGCTGGCGCTCCGGTGCGTACATGTGGGTTTGCATCCGTTCCATGCCCGAACCTGTGATTCCCCGGGAGGCTACGGCGCGATTCCCGGGAAGTAAAGAGGTTCGGACATGGAACGGGCACAGCCGGACAACGGAGCAAGTACAGCCGGACAGGGCTGGACCCGCTGCGCGCCTCCTCGGCCGCCCGGCTCCCCGGGCGGCACCCGGTTCGGACCGGGACGGGCCCGAGCCGCTCGGTGATCAGCCGGTCAGAGCGGCTTCCCTGCCTGCCGCATCTCCCGCGTCGCCGTCCGCCACGTCCGCGGCATCTCCCGCGTCGCCGTCCGCCACGTCCGCGGCATCTCCCGCGTCGCCGTCCGCCACGTCCGGCACATCTCCCGCGTCGCCGTCCCGCACCTCCGCCGCATCTCCCGCGTCGCCGTCCCGCGTCGCCTCCGCGTCCTCCGCGCCGGCCGCCTCGCCCACCGTCCGCGCCTTCGCCGGCAGCGCGTAGACCAGGACGAAGACCAGGCCCAGGATTCCGGCGACCCAGCCCAGCGCGTGGGTGAAGGCGCCGGCGAAGGCCTGGCCCATGGCGTCCGGGGTCACAGGCCGGCCCCCGGCACCCGGCGCGAGGTCGTCGAGCTCTCCGAAGAACACGACGGAGACCAGCCCGAGCCCCAGCGCCACGCCGACCTGCTGGGTGGTGTTGATCAGCCCCGAGGCCGATCCGGAGTGCTCCCGCGGCACCTCGGAGAGCACGGCCTCGGTCAGCGGAGCCACGATCAGGCCCATCCCGATCCCCATCACGACCAGCGGAAAGGCCATCTGCCAGGAGGAGATGCCGGTTCCGAAGTGGTCGGCCTCCCAGATGTAGAGCAGCAGTCCGGCGATCATCGCCAGCGCGCCCGCCTGCAGCACCCGGCGGCCGAACCTCGGGACCAGCTTCTGCACGGAGACGCCCGCGGCGGCCGACACCGCGAGCGAGAACGGCACGCCGGTCAGCCCCGCCCGCAGCGCGCTCCAGCCCAGGCCGAGCTGCATGTACATCGTCCAGACCAGGAAGAAGATCCCGGTCACCACGCCGAAGGTGAGCGACACCCCGATGCCCGCGGCGAAGCTCTTCACCCGGAACAGGGAGAGCTCCACCAGGGGCGATCCGTCCCGGCGGGTCTTGGCCCGCTCATGCGCGACGAAGCCGAGGAAGACCACGACGCTGCCCGCCATGCACAGATGCCCCCACAGCGGCCAGCCGAGCTCGCGGCCCCGGGTGAGCGGGTACAGCAGCATCACCAGGCCGAGCGTGGCCAGGGCGACACCGACCAGGTCCAGCCGCAGGGCGTGCGGGGACCGGGACTCGGAGATGAAGCGGCGTCCGAGGAACAGCCCGGCGATGCCGACCGGCAGGTTGACCAGGAATATCGGCCGCCATTCCAGGCCGAAGAGGTTCCACTGGGTGAGCAGCGCGCCGATCAGCGGGCCCGACACCGCGGCGAGGCCGATCACCGCACCGAACATCCCGAAGACCTTGCCCCGTTCGTGCGCCGGGAAGGTGACATGGATGATGGCCAGCACCTGAGGCACCATCAAGGCCCCGCCGGCGCCCTGCAGCAGCCGGGCCGCCACCAGCATCTCCGGATCGGCGGCGATACCGCACAGCATCGACGCCAGCGTGAACCCGCCCATGCCGAGCAGGAAGATCCGCCGGCGGCCGTAGATGTCGCCGAGCCGGCCGCCGGTGATCAGCCCCGCCGCGAAGGCCAGGGCGTAGCCCGCGGTGATCCACTGGATGGCGGTGAACGAGGCGCCGATGTCGCGCCGCAGTTCGGGGATCGCGATGTTCACGATGGTGACGTCCACCAGGTCCATGAAGCTCGCGGTCATCACCACGGCGAGCGCGAGCCAGCGGCGGGGGTCGGGTGGTGCGGACGCCGGGTCCGTGACGGCGGCGGGGACGGGGGCGGTGGTCATGAGGCGCGGCCTTTCTGGCACTTCCGGTCGGGCACTTTCGGTCAGGCGGTGCCGGGGCGGCGGTTCCGGGGCGTTTCCCGGGCACTTCCTGGAGCGCACCGAACACTAGGGCGCCTCTAGGACAGGAGATGTCCCATACGGTCACGGGCAGGGCCGGAGGACCGGACAGGGCGAACCCCGGTGCCGGGGGGGGAGGGCACCGGGGTTCGGTTCAGGGGGCCGACGCGGCAGCTCGGGGGCTTGCGCGGCGGTTCAGGGGGCTTACGCGGCGGCGTCGAAGCCGGTGTCGCGCGCCATCTTCTTCAGCTCCAGCAGCGCGTGCTTCTCGATCTGGCGGATCCGCTCGCGCGTCAGGCCGTGCCGCTTGCCGACCTCCGTCAGGGTCCGCTCCCGGCCGTCCTCGATGCCGTACCGCATCTTGATGATCGACGCGGTGCGGTGGTCGAGCTTGCCGATCAGCTCGTCGAGGCCTTCGCGGCGGAGCATCACCAGCACGGACTGCTCGGGTGTGGCCGCCGACGTGTCCTCCAGCAGGTCGCCGAACTGGGTCTCGCCCTCGTCGTCCACCGACATGTTGAGGCTCACCGGGTCGCGCGCCCAGTCGAGGACGTCGCCCACGCGCTCGGGCGTGGAGCCCAACTCGGCGGCGATCTCGGCGTGCTCCGGCTCCCGGCCGTTCTCGCGGTTGAACTCGCGCTGCACACGCCGGATCCGGCCGAGCTCCTCGACCAGGTGCACGGGCAGCCGGATCGTCCGGGACTGGTCGGCGATGGAACGGGTGATGGCCTGCCGGATCCACCAGGTCGCGTACGTCGAGAACTTGAAGCCCTTGGTGTAGTCGAACTTCTCGACCGCGCGCACCAGGCCCGCGTTGCCCTCCTGGATCAGGTCCAGCAGCGGCAGCCCGCTGCGCGGGTAGCGGCGGGCCACGGCGACGACCAGCCGCAGATTGGAACGGATGAACACGTCCTTGGCGCGCTCGCCCTCGGCAGCCACGACCTCCAGCTCCTCGCGGCTCGCGCTCTCCCCGGAGCTCTTGCCCTCCCCGGAGCCCTCGCCCTCCCCGGAGCCGGAGCCCTCGCCCTCGGCGACGGGTGACGCCTCCACGCCGTCGAGGATCTGCCGGGCGTAGACACCCGCCTCGATGGTCTGGGAGAGCTCGACTTCCTTCGCGGCATCGAGCAGGGGTGTGCGCGCTATCTCGTCGAGGTACATGCCGACCAGGTCGCGGTCGGCGATCTCCCCGCCTGCAGCGCGAACACTGTTGGCCCGGTCGGTCTCGGTGGAGGCGGACTGACGACGGGCGACGGCACGGGTTGCCATGCGTGCTCCCTTGCGATGAGTCGGTCGCGGGTCAAGCGGACGTACACCTCGGATCGGGTGCCCGTTCCGATGGAAACAACGACTGGAATCCGGACAGAATTCCCAAGCCGTCCGACGATTTTTGTGATCATGCAGTACCCTGTCCGGCCACAGAGGGGGCACCATGCGGATCGAGCCAGCCGATGTGCAGGTCAGGCCGGGAACGGAAGGCGACCTCGCGGCCCTGACGGACATCTACAACCACTACGTCCGCGAGACGGTGATCACCTTCGACACCGAGCCCTTCACTGCCGGGCAACGTCGCCCGTGGCTGCTCCCCTACCCGAAAGACGGCCCACATCGCCTCCTGGTTGCGCAGGATCGCGGCGGGCGTGTGGCCGGCTACGCCACGAGCAGCCCGTTCCGGCCGAAACCGGCGTACGCGACCTCGGTCGAGGTCACCGCCCCGCGGCGCCGGGTGATCCCCCTCACCCCAGGCGCCCCACCCCTCTCACCGAACTCCGCGACAGGCCCCTTGTCGCCTCAAGGGACCCACCTTTTTGTTCAACTTTCAAGAACTGCCCTCGTACAGTGGTCCCATGACAAGCGGAACCGCGGACGAGCCCCGCTGGCTCACCGACGACGAACAGCGCACCTGGCAGGCCTATCTGCACGCGACCGCGCTCCTGGAGGATCACCTCGACCGCCAGTTGCAGCGCGACGCGGGCATGCCGCACGTCTATTACGGCCTGCTGGTGGCCCTGGCGCGCGCCCCGCGCCGCCGGATGCGGATGACGGAGCTGGCCCAGAACGCCAAGATCACCCGGTCCCGCCTCTCGCACGCCGTGGCGCGTCTGGAGAAGCAGGGCTGGGTGCGTCGCGAGGACTGCCCGTCCGACAAGCGCGGGCAGCTCGCCGTCCTCACCGAGGAGGGGTACGCGGTCCTGGAGAAGTCGGCCCCGGGCCATGTGGCCGCCGTCCGCGCCGCGATCTTCGACCGGCTCGACCCGCAGCAGGTGGAGCAACTGGGCGAGATCTGCCGGATCATGGCCGAGGGGCTCCAGCCGGAGCGGGGCGCGGACCTTCCCTGGCTGCGCTGAACCGGGGATGCGCTTGGGCCGGGGATGCCCTTGAGCCCACGGATCCGCTCGAGCCGGGGATCCGCTTGAGCCGGGGATCCGCTTGAGCCGGCACCGCCGCGTCCGCGAGGAACAGGCCGGACCGCACGCCCCGCCCGCCATCACGCCCGCCCGCCATCACCCACCACCGTCCCCGCACAGCCGCAGGGCCCCGCTCGGCACGAGCGGGGCCCCTGACCGGCCGGTATGCGCCGACCGGCCAGTACGCGAAGACCGGTCCGTGCGCGACGACCGTTCAGCGCGTCAGTGCGCGAGGACCGGCACCGTCACCTCGTCCTCCACCGGGTGCCCCTCGTCGCCCGAGCCCGCGACCTTCTGCCCGCCCTGGCCGCGGGTGGTGATGAAGGTGAAGGCGATGGCCGAGGACACCAGCAGGATGCCGACCGCCCACCAGATCGCGCTGGTGTAGCCGTGCACCATCGCCGCGAGCTTCAGGGCCTTCGGCGACGTCGCCCCGGCCGCGTGCGAGGTCGCGTAGGCCGTGGTGGCGCTCGCCGCGATGGTGTTCAGCAGCGCGGTTCCGATGGCGCCGCCGACCTGCTGCGAGGTGTTGACCATCGCGGAGGCCACCCCGGCGTCCCGCGGCTGCACCCCGTACGTGGCCAGGCTCATGGCCGGCATGAAAGCCGTGCCCATGCCGAGGCCGAGCAGCAGCTGCGCCGGCAGGATCAGCGTGGTGTAGTCGCTGCCGACCTCCAGCCGGGTCAGGAGCAGCATGCCGGTGGCGGCGACCAGGAAGCCCGGTGCCATCAGCAGCCGCGGCGGGACACGGTTCATCAGCCGGGCGCCGATCTGCGTCGAGCCGGTGATCATGCCCGCGATCATCGGGAGGAAGGCGAAGCCGGTCCGGACCGGCGAGTACCCCTTCACGATCTGCAGGTAGTAGGTGAGGAAGAGGAACAGGCCGAACATCGCGATCACGGCGAGCCCCAGCGAGGCGTAGACCCCGCCGCGGTTCCGCTCGGTAACCACGCGCAGCGGCAGCAGCGGCGCCTTGACCCGGGATTCGACCAGGGCGAACGCGGCCAGCAGCACCCCGGCGGCGACGAACAGGCCGAGGGTGGCCGAGGAGGTCCAGCCGTCGGACTCGGCGCGGGTGAAGCCGTACACCAGGGCGACCAGGCCGAGCGTGGAGAGCACCACGCCCGGGATGTCGAGGGTGGAGCGGTTCCGGCTGCCCTCGGGCTCCCGGATCACGAAGTACGCGCCGGCGGCGGCGATGACGGCGAACGGGATGTTCACGAAGAACGTCCAGCGCCAGTCCAGGTATTCGGTGAGGAAGCCGCCGAGGATCAGGCCGACGGCACCGCCGCCGCCCGCGATGGCGCCGTAGATGCCGAACGCCTTCGCCCGCTCCTTGGCGTCGGTGAACATCACCGCGAGCAGGGACAGCGCGGCCGGCGCGAGCAGCGCGCCGAACGCCCCCTGCAGCGCGCGGGAGCCGAGGAGCACCCCGGTGTTCACCGCGGCGCCGCCCAGGGCCGACGCGCCGGCGAAGCCGACCAGGCCGACGAGGAAGGCGCGCTTGCGGCCCCACAGGTCGGCGATCCGCCCACCGAAGAGCAGCAGCCCGCCGAAGGCCAGGGCGTACGCGGTGATGACCCACTGCCGGTTGCCGTCGGATATGCCGAGGTCGGCCTGGGCGGAGGGCAGCGCGATGTTCACGATGGTCGCGTCGAGGACCACCATCAGCTGGGCGAGGGCGATGAAGATCAGCGCTTTCCAGCGCCGTGGATCGAGTGCCGGAACGGAATCGGGCATGGCTGTGCCTACCTCAGGGTGCGGAGTGGGAGAAACGGGACGTTCAGAAGCGAGGACGGAGAACGGGAGAACAGGAAGACGGTGAACGGGAGGACGGAGAACGGAGGGACGGCGGAAGCGGGCGGGAAACGCGGGGTGCCTGTCGCGGGAAGGTCGGTGCGTGCAAGATCACGGTGCGTGCGGGACGCCGCCCGGTACCGGCCCAACAGGGCGGTACGGGCTCAGGGCTGCTGCCGGAGGTCCTCCAGCGTGGCCGCGGAGCCCGGGAGTTCGGAGCGGGCCGGGGTGTGCAGGCCGTCCAGGAACAGCTGCAGATGGCGGTGGATGAACTGGTCGAAGCCGCCGCAGGCGTTGCCGGGCAGCGGCCGGGTCAGCTGAGTGATCGCCACCATCAGGTCGCCGACGGCGATGTCCTCCCGCAGCCGGCCGTCGCGCCGCGCGCGGTCCATCAGCGCTTCGATGGCGTGATCGAGCCGGTCGCGGGCCGCCGCGTGCTCCGGATGGTCGCGGTCGATACCCTCGGCCAGCAGCGGGCAGAGCGCCCCGATCCGCTCGTCGGCCGCCGCGTGGACGAAGCGCCGCAGCGCCTCGAAGCTGTCGGTCTCCTCGGCGAGCGCGGCCTCGGCCTGGTCGGCGATCCGGGACATGACGTCCAGCGTGACGCGGTGGATCAGCTCGCCGCGGTCCGGGAAGTGACGGTAGAGCGTCGCGTTGCCGACGCCCGCGCGACGAGCGACCTCGTCCAGCGGGATGTCGGGGCCCTGCTCGACGAGCAGCTCCCGGGCAGCGGCGATGATCAGCTTCCGGTTGCGCAGCGCGTCGGCCCGCAGCCGGGGCTTGTGGTGCCGCTCGGTGGTGGGGCTGGTGGTGGTGACCAACTCCGGCACCCCTCTCCTGGTCGTGTCGGACCCGTCGCCGGTTCCTGCCCTGCTGGACGGTCCGGCCCCGCGGCGGGCGCGGGATGTGGGGAGCGAGTCCCCGTTTGATCCGGACACCGTCTTAACGGGGACTGAGTCCCCGGATATTTCAGGCCGCCGCCGTGACCTGCGTCACACCCCACCCCGGCCGGGCCGCGAACGCCGCGTGCCTCCGCGCTATAACGCTCCGGGGTGGAACGTCGCCCGGACGGCGCAGGGCTGCCGCCCGGACGGCCGCATCCGGCGCGCCACCGCCCGGTCCGCCGCAGCACGGTGGTCACAGAGCGCGGTCGGCCGTGGACGACTGCCCCCGACCGGAAGGCGGCAGCATGACGCCACACCGCCCCCGAATAGGCGAGGCCCTCGCGCACAGGGCCCGCCCCCGCAAGCCCCGCCGCTGCACCGCGCTCCTCGCCGTCGCCGCCCTCGGGCTCACCGCCCCCACCACCGCGACCGCCACCGTCACCCTCGGCACCTCGGGCCCCTCCCCGGCCACCCGGGCCGAACCGGACGCCCCCTGCGCGCCCGCCACCGTCCCCGGGGTGCAGATGTCGGAAGGCCTGCCGACCCCGCCGGGCCACAGCCCGAGCACCGGAGTCCTCCGGTCCCTGAACCTCATGATCGACTTCCCCGACGCGCACGGCGAGGGCAGCCCGCGGGCGCGGTTCGACGAGTTCTTCCCGGCGACCGCCGACTGGTACCGGACCAGCTCCTACGGGGCGCTGGAGTACCGGGCCGAGGCGCCGGTCATGGAGTGGCTGCGGATGCCCCGCTCGTTCGTCGAGTACGGGGTGGACCGCGGCGTCAGCTACGAGCCGGGCTACCGGCAGCTGGCGAAGGACATCGCGGAGGCCGCCGACGCCCGGGTCGACTTCGGCGCGTACGACGTGGTCAATGTGCTGGTGACGCCGAACGCCGGCCCGTCCGCGCTCGACACCGTGCTCTCCGTGACCTTCGCCGGCATACGCGACGCCCCGCAGGCGGACGGGGTGACGCTCGGCCACATGTCGTTCGTCTACAGCCGCCAGGACGACGGCTCGGCGACCGCGGGGCTGAACGCCTACCGGGTCCTGCCGCACGAGAACGCCCACGCCCTCGGACTGCCCGACCTCTACACCGCCCAGGGCGGCACCCGGGCCGGCCACTGGGACATCATGTCCGAGGACTGGGGGGCCAACAACGACTTCCTCGCCTGGCACAAACGCAAGCTCGGCTGGCTCGGCGGCAAGCAGGTGGTCTGCGCCGACGGGACCGGGAGCAGCGAACACACCATCAGCCCGCTCGCCCGCCCGGACGGCACCAAGCTGGTGTACGTGCCGGTCTCCGGACGGACGGGGTACGCGGTCGAGGTCCGCACCCAGGAGGGGAACGACGCCGCCGTCTGCAAACCGGGGGTCCTCGTCTACTGGATCGACACCGGGGTGAGCAGCGGCGAGGGGCCGGTCACCGTCAAGGACAGCAAGCCGCACAGCGACGGCTGCACGACCCGGCCCAACGTGAACGCGGAGCTGACCGACGCGCCGTTCGCCCCCGGGGAGCGGATGGCGGACAGCACCACCGGGATCACCGTGGAGGTCATCGGCTCCGACGCGTCCGGCAACCACCGGGTACGGATCACCCGGCCCTCGTGACTCCCCCGGCCCTTCCGACGCCTGCGGTTCTGACGCCTGCGGTTTTGACGCCTGCGGTCGGCCCTCCCGGCCCGGCGCCGGTACCGGCCATCGGGCGATGACGCGCCCCACGGACGCGACGCACAACCCCGCGCCCCCCACCGAGCAGCGCGCTGAGCGCTCGCACGGCGCCACGGCGCACACCCGCCCCCGCACATGCTTCCGCGTGCGGATCCGCTCCGGCCGCCCCGCCGTGGCGGGCGCATGGGCCGGGTCACCCGAGCCGGGTGACATCGCAGGAACTCCCTGCGGCCGTGGGTCCGGTCCCGGACTCACGGGCGGATCCGCACGCGGATCGTGGGCGGCAGTGGTACCGGCAGGCTGCCGGACGGGTACGGAAGCCCGCCCCATCGGAGCCCCGCCGAACAGGTGCGGACCACCCGCACCTCCCGGCGTCCACCGTCAGACGCCCAGCCGGCCACCGGTCAGCCGCGCCAGCGGGCGACGGCGGCGCGCGGCGCGCCGACGGAGCACCACCACGGTGGCACCGGCCACGGCGGCTCCGGCACCGGCGGCGACGGTCGCCACCTTCCGCGCCTTGATCACCATCCAGGCCGTGCCCGCCGCGGCAACGGCCTTCTTGGGGGCCTCCGCAGCCACAGTGCGACCGGTGGCAACCGCCTTGTCGGCAGCCACCTGCGCCTTCCCCGCGGCGGCCTGCGCGGCCCGCGTCGCGGTCGTCGCCGCGCTCCCCACGGTCGCCCCCGCCTCACCGGCCGTGTCCTTGGCCTTGTCGGCGGTGTCCTTGGCCTTGGCCTCGGCGGCCCTGGCGTTGGCAGTGGTACGACGGGCAGCGGTACGCACATTCTTTTTCTCAGTCATGACCTTCGCCTAACCGCTCGGCATCCCAGCAAACCCATCGCGATACCGACCGGCCCCCACGAAGAACACCAACCCCTGAGATCACGTCAGTTCTCGAACATCGCGCGAAAATACCGCCGCTGACGAACACAAGTGCCGTCGAGTACCCGCCCCAGCAGCCGACAAACCAATCATCCAGCAGGAATGACCAGCAAAAGCACGGGAATTCGAGTCACCGGAGGTTGATAGACATGGTTCCCCTTCTTCTCGTACTCCTGCTCGCCGCCCTGCTTTTCGGCGCCGGTTTCGCCCTCAAGGCCCTGTGGTGGATAGCGGCGATCGTCCTGGTCGTCTGGCTGCTGGGCTTCGTGGTCCGCCCCGCCGCCTCGGGCGGCCGCCGGGGCCGCTGGTACCGCTGGTAGACCCGGCCGGGACACGACGGCAGCACAACGATGATCAGCAGGACCTGGTCCGCTGAAGCGGACAGGACCCGATCACCCGCAGGAACAGAGAGGCATTCACCTGTGACCGAGAACATCTGGGCTTACACGCCGACGGCCGGTTACCTGACCGGCACCGACCTCGCGGGATACACGGTGGAGGCCACGGACGGCAGCGTAGGAAAGGTCGACAAGCACTTCGACGAGGCGGGCTCGGCCTTCGTCATCGTCGACACCGGAATCTGGATCTTCGGAAAGCACGTCCTGCTGCCTGCGGGCACCATCTCCAGCGTCGACCACGAACTGAGGACGCTCTTCGTCGCCCGCACGAAGGACGAGATCAAAAATGCCCCGGAGTTCGACAGGGACCAGCACTCCACCGACCCGGAATACCACCGCCAGGTGGGCGGCTACTACGGCGGCTTCCCCGCCTGACCAGCACCCACCGCGCGCCGGGCCGCCGGCCTCCCCCGAGGAGGACCCGGCGGCCCGGCGCCGCGTCGGCCCCTCCGGCCGTCCGCCCCCGACGATGCTCCGGTCCCCAGCCAGCCGGCCGACCCCACCCGCTACACTGAGGCACCGAAGATCCCCGCCTCCGTAGCTCAGGGGATAGAGCACCGCTCTCCTAAAGCGGGTGTCGCAGGTTCGAATCCTGCCGGGGGCACCAGCCAAGGCCCCGGATCGATCATGATCCAGGGGCCCTTGGCTGCACTAGTTGACGGCAGTCGCGTCTCAGGCGGTCGGCAGACGGCGCTTGAGTAGCCGGTCCATGTGGCTGATCGCTTCCCGCTGCGTGTCGTGGGCGACGTGGGTGTACACGTCCATCGTGATCATCTGGCTGTGCCCGAGGATCTCCATGATTGCCCTCGGGGCGACACCGACGGCAGCAGCAGTGCTGACTGGACAGGGCGGAGCTCAGGCAGGTGCCCTCAGGGCGGCAGTAGGTGGTGCTACTGCCGGAGCCACCCGGACGCGGGGCGGATACGGCCGGCGCGCCGACGGGTGGGGTGGTCGAGCGCTTCGCGAGCCGCTGCCGTCAATTCGCGGAGGCAGATCTCACTCTTCTCCAGCGCTTCGTCGAGGTGCTCCCGACAGCCCTCAGGCACTGAGTCGCCTAGTCTCTTGATTGCATCCAGGTGGACCGCGGTGGCGAGAATCCAGTCCTCGAATCGCTTCGCGATGTGGGCTGGGCCATGTAGTTCGACGGCGGTCACCAATCCCATCAGCTGGTTACATCGCTCCATGCCCGTTCCTGCTATCGCGGATGCTTGGGCATGGGTGGGGGATTCCAGTGCTTCGCGTGCGAGAGTGCTCAACTCCCCGGCCAGCGTGAGCCACTGGGCGAAGGCGTCTTGGCGGGATTGGCTGCGCCAGAGCATGTGCTCGGTGCGAGACTGCAGACGCGTTGCTAGATAGGTCAGTGCACCTACTGCTACCGCGGTTCCTCCCGTGACCGCCGAAGCGACGACCGCGGCGACACCCTCGTCCATCTGGCCTCCATATTCGCGAGCTCGGTCAGTACCTCAGGCACGGGTCATCCCGGTCTCAGGCTCCCCGGTCAACCACTGCCGCAGCATGGCTGCCTTCCCTTGCCGTCCCAGTAGAACGTACGCCTGCTCCCAAACCACGGGGTCCGCCAACGGCAGCCCTCTCCACGAGCCTGTGACCTGCGAAGGCAACGGCACGACTTGGTCCGCAGACCACAGTGCGAATCCCACCAGCAGGTCGATTGAGTGATCCCCACCGTCAATGACGAACCTCCGCCTCGTCGCATAAAGCGGATCGCCGCCGGTCCCATCCGAGAACCGGAACCCGCCCTCGGCAAGCGCGTCGCGCACCGCTTCGTCCGGGGAGTCAACGGTCAGATCCCAGTCGTGAGCAATCTCGGCGAGCCCGAGGGCAACGAGCAAACCAGACCCACCAAGCGCAGGCTCCATACCCTGCGCTCGTAAGCTCCAGACGACGCGCTTCACAAGGTCAATAGGTGGCGTTCGCATGGAGGCAGGCTAGCTAGAGCCGGATGTGTGACGGCAGCATTTGACGGCAACAGCGGGGCACACTGCCGAACCAGCACGAGCATTGGCGTATGGCATCACCTAGGACGCGCTCAATGAGGCACGTCCACGGACGTCGAGGCAGAACCCCTAAGCGGGTGTCAGGTTTGAATCCTGCCGGGGGCACAGAAGAAGGGGCCGGTCCAGGCGGGTTTCCTCCCGGGTCGGCCCTTGGTCGTTTCTGGGCTCTGCCCTACGCGTGCCACTACGTCCGCTACATCGACATGTCGACATGGAGTCGGCTGCCGTCAGCAGGCACCCCCACCATATTGGCGTCCAACGGGTGAATCAGGCCATTCGGTGCGTGGCGGTCGGCGTGCCAGCGGGAAGGCAATCTGCACACCGGACATGCGATGGGCAGGGAGCGTCCTGATGCCGAAGTTTCTGATCCACGCCACCTATACAGCCGACGGCACCAAGGGGCTGCTCAAGGAAGGCGCGAGTGGGCGGCGCGCTGCCGTCGAGCAGGTCGTCACGGCCCTCGGCGGGACGGTCGAGTCCGTGTACTTCACCTTCGGGGAGAACGACGTCGTACTCATCATCGACCTCCCCGACCCGGTCTCCATGGCCGCCATCAGCCTCACCGTCAAGGCCAGCGGGGCCCTGCACACCCGGGCCACTCCCCTCCTCACCGTCGAGGAGATCGACGAGGCCACCCGTCGGCAAGTCCCCTTCCGGGCTCCCAGCGCGTAGGGGACGAGCAGCACTACGTCATCGGTTATCGGTTCGGTGCGTACATGCCAGAGCGCATGTGCAATACCGGCCCGGGCTATCGTCCCGTCGCCAGTGCCGCAGTGACGGCGGCCTCGGCGTGGAGGCGAGTGGTGGCGAAGACGGGGACGGGGCTCTGCTCCGGGCCGATGAGGAGCTCGATTTCCGTGCAGCCGAGGATGATGCCCTCCGCACCGGAGGCCACCAGCCTGCCGATGACCTCGCCGTAGGCCGCGCGGGACTCCTCGCGGACGATGCCGAGGACCAGCTCCTCGTAGATCACCCGATGGACGACGGCCCGGTCGTCCGCGTCGGGGACCAGGACCTTCAAGTCGTGGCCGGCCAGTCGGTCACGGTAGAAGTCCTGCTCCATGGTGAACGCGGTGCCCAGCAGTCCCACTCGATGCAGGCCGGCGGCTTGCACCGCAGCCGCTGTCGCGTCGGCCAGATGCAGGAGCGGAATGTCCACCGCCGCGGACACCTGATCGGCGACCTTGTGCATGGTGTTGGTGCAGATCAGCAGCATGTCCGCCCCGGCGTTCCGGAGGGAGCGGGCGGCGTCGGCCAGCACCTCGCCCGCCTCGTCCCAGCGCCCGGCGACCTGCAGCCGCTCGATCTCGGCGAAGTCGACCGAGTACAGCACGCACTTGGCCGAGTGGAAGCCACCCAGCTGCTCCCTGACCTGCTCATTCAACAGCCGGTAGTACTCGGCCGTGGATTCCCAGCTCATGCCGCCGATCAACCCAATGGTCTTCATCTGTCCACTCTTGCATGCCTCTTGCTGCTGCTGTCGTGGATTTCTCTGGCGTACATGCATCGTCCGAGGGGATGGAGAAGGAGCCGTACCCCGCACCCGACTATGCATCCATGGGGGCGGCTTCGGCAGCACAACGTCGAGGCGAACGACACCTGCCGGACCCGCCTCGGGTCTGGGTGTTGCGGGCCGCCGGCATCAGGGGGGCGCCGCCGACGGCCCTGTCTCAGGTGCGGCGCCGCTGGTAGACGGGGCCGCCACTCGTGGCCGGGTCGAAGGGCCGGAGCCGGTAGATGCGCATGCACTCGGGGCAGGCGTAGAGGATCGCGCCGGGGCCGCTGCCGGTCTCGATCAGGGCAATCAGGGTGGGGCGGTCGGTGTAGTCCTGGTGCCAGTTGCACAGCCGGCGTGTCACGGGCGTTCCTCCCGGTGCTGGGTGAGCAGCCACTGGCAGTCCCGCGCCAGGGCCGTGACCTGGATGTGCGCGGAGAGGGGTCCCTCGCCCAGCCCCTCGGCGACCTGCCGCCGGATCCGGTCCAGGCCGGCCCGCCGCTGATACCAGGCGACACTGCCGCGCCAGAGACGATCCGTGGACGCCTCCACCCCGGGGAACAGCAGCGCGATGTGCCCGCGCAACAGCTCGTCGAGACGCACCAACTCGGCCATGTCGATGCGACCGGAGGCGGTGCGTAAGGACCGGACGATGGTGTCCTGGATGGTTGCTTCGTCGATGGGGCCGGGGCCCTGGTGAATGCTGCCCTCGCCGGTTCCCAACATGGTGTCCTCCCGCTCGATCCCTGCGTCGTCGCGCTGTACAAGGACGCTAGGGGCCGAGCGGTGACGGAAGTGCTACAGGCTGTAGTACCTCGCGGTCAGATGACGCCGAGCCGGACACCCAACTCGATACAAGGGCCTTTCCTCTGGGTTCGAATCATGGTCCCGACGGTCTCTCGCACACCGGCGTGCATCCGTGTTGCCTGTGGGGCCAGCCGCTCCGCTGTCAGGAACGCCTCCAGAGCGCGTTCGCGGTTGCCGTTGTAGAAGTGGGCACGGCCTACGTCGATGTGGTGATGGCTGCGGCGCTCCGGGCTGTAGTCGGCCGGCAGCTTCACGCGGGAGGCGCGGTCCACGGCCTCCCTGCCCCGCCCCAGCTCGACGGGCAGGCTGACTCCCCAGATGGCCACGTTCGTCGGGCCGAACTGCAGTTGCCAGTCGTTCCGGTCCTCGCCCAGTTCCTCGGCGACCCCTCGCGCCCGGGTCCAGTGCCCCTCCGCTGCCCGGCCGTCCCCCGCGCGGGCGTGGTTCAGCGAGGCCTTCAGTTCGAAGGCTCCCCTCAAGGACACCGCCTCGGGTCCTGGGTCCCGCACGGTCCCGAGCTGTGACAGCGCATGGTCGATGATGGCCCCGGCCTCGTCGTGCTCGCCGATACTCAGGAACTCTCCGGCGTCGTACCAGTGGGAGGCCAGCACCCTCAAGGGGTCGCCGGTCTCCCGGGCGGACCACACCACCCGTTCGGTCGCGAGTGTGGCGTCCGAGACGTGGCCCAGCTTGTACAGGTACTGCATCGCGCATTCGTACGCCGATGCCAGCAGGCCGTACACCGTGCGCCGGTCGTCGCCCTCGCGCACTTCTGCCGCCACCTGCAAATCACGCAGCAGTGCGGGGAGTTCGCCTCCGGAGCGGGCGAATGCCGCAGCGTGACGGTGACGGTTGGCTACGACTGTGCGTTTCCTCAGCTCAGCGAGGTCGACCTCGCTGACCTCGAGTTCAGTGGGCCGGGCCGGGCGACCGTGGCGCAGCAGGGCGCGGCGCACGGCTGCGACCGCGGCGACTGCGGCTTGCCCGTCCCGATCGGAACCCTGAGGGACGACCGGACCTCCGGTGATCTCCGTGGGATGGCAGTCGAGGGCCCGGCACATCGCGAGGACAACAGCGGGCCGGTCGAGGGCCCGGCGGCCCTGCTCGAAGGCGCGGACTGCGGCGAGGGAGTAGCCGGATTCGGTGGCGAGCCGCTGCTGCGTCCAACGGCGCCGCATCCGCAGCCGGGCCAGCCTCTGGCCGTTGCCGTCCCCGGCTCCCTGAGTGTCGCTGTAGTGGGGCATAGTGGCTCCATTCCTAGCGTCACGGGGGAATGTACCCCTGACTCGCAACTGGTCTACGGGGAACGGGCTTACGAGACGGTGACGATGCGGAGGGCGCAGCTCACGGCGCAAGCTTGTGCTACGGGGAACTGACTGCAGTCCACCGCTGCTCTCGGCTTGCACAAGGTCTCGCATGACCGGCACAGAGCCGTGCGTGCAGGAACGAGAGAGACGTTGGCCGCCTCGACTGCCGGAACCGAGCGCCGTACGCGCGCTGGGCGACACCGACAAGGATGGGAGCACCTCCATGAGTCCTCACGATGGACTGAGGTCCGGACAGTTCATCGGGGATGACGGCGGCGTCCACAGCATGGTGGCTTCGTCGGTCATCGCCGCCGTGCCCGAGGCCAGGGCGGCGGCGGAGCGGTACGGACGAGAGCTGAGCTTCGACTTCCTCGATGACAAGGCCGTCCATGGGTTGCTGTTCCACCGCTGGGAGGACAACCGGCGGGCCCGCGCGATGGGATGCCTTGGCGCCATTCCGCTGTCGGTGTTCTTGCTCGGCGCCTGGCCGTTCTGGGACCTGGTGGCCTCGCAGAAGGCCCGTTCCTTTCAGATCGCCTTCATCTGCGGCGATACGGGCTTGGTGGTCGGGCTGATTCTGGGGCTGTATCTATGGCGGCGCCCCAGTCTGCGGAATCCTTCCCTGCGTAACGTACGGATCCGGGCTCGCCGATACCGCGAGATCGTCGGCATCGCCCGTCGGCGGGGCGCGGACATACCTGCAATGTATCCCTATTACGGGATGTACGCCTCGTCTCGGAAGTTCTTTCCCGACGCCCCGGAACTGCCGTTCCCCGAAAGCGACTTCCCAAGGTGAGTACCAGGCCGGGCACCAGTGACCGTGGGGCCGCCTAGCCGGACAGCGCAAGGTGCACCGTTCATCAGCGAGGGGGCCCGCTGACGGAGGGCACTGCGTCCGCCGTATCCGTCGAGCCGGCCTCCTATTCCCAGTGCAGCGTCCCTGCCACGGTGTCGAAGAGTTCGACCATTTTCGGTGCCACGGACTCCATGGGGGTGGAGAAGGTGAGCGTCAGCCATTTCCGGCTCGCCGGCACCGGGACGTTGTAGGTCACGGTCGTCGTGGCGAGGGTGTTCCCCATCTGCCGTTCAGGATCAGCAGCTTCCGTGCGTTGCTCACGAGCGGCGTCGCCTGCGGCCTCCAGCCGGGTCACTTCCGCCCTTCGGCCTATCTCTCCGAACCGGCGCACGAGGTCGTGCGCGGTACGGCATCCGGGCCAGCCCTCCGGCAGCAGGCTGACCAGCAGCGAGGAGGCCAGCGGCAGTCCGCGGACCGTCAGCAGGGAAATGTACAGCTCGACACCGCCTGCTCGATACGCCGCCTTCGCCTGCTTCTGGAGGTCCCGCATCAAGCGTTCCTTGAGCACCGGCGCATGGTCGACACCGGTGAACTGCCGGTCGGCCAGGGCGATGATGCCCCGGTCCCGCTCCTTGGGATCCAGAGGGAGTTGGAACCACCCAGCGGGAACGAAGATCGTGTAGTCACTCGGCGGCGTGGTCCACTCCGTCTTCAATGCCATGTCAGGGCTTTTCCGGCTCGGTACCGGTGCCGTCATCCGCTCCCGGCGGGACGGGCACCAGGTGCATGGTGGGCATCAGCTCGTCGACGAGAGCGGTCAGCTCGTCGGAGCGGTGCATGGCCAACCAGTCGACATCGATGACAATGACCTCATCCTGACCCGTCGGCCAGACCGCGTAGCGCACTGTCTCGGAGAGCCGACGGCCGAAACCGAAGCGACGCTTCTCCTCAAGGACTGCCTGCACGCGCACCGCATGTCCAACAGGCAACTGGAGTTCGGTCACCTCCGGCGTGCTCTTCGGCTTCGCGTTTCCCCAGTCCAGCAGTTGCGAACGCCACTCGTCGGGCGACGGCCGCTGCACACCGTCCTCCCCGTAGCAGTTGCCCACCATCTCAGCGAGGAATTCACCGCCCACGCTGTAGACGGCACAGGCCATGGAGGGGTCCTCCTTGTTGAGGCTCATGGCCAGATCCGCGAGTTCCTGATGCAGGTGAGATTTCCCCACCAGCAACTCCAATGGATTGAAATGATCCACAAGGTCAGCGGCGATCCGTTCCGCTTCTTCCCTGGTTCCCTCGTGCAGGGTCAGCCCCAGCCAGTTCCCATCAAAGTCGAAGTCCACAACATATTCACCCTTGGGATCGGACATCCGACCGGCCACCGCTTCCACTGGTCTCCACTCTCGCTTCTCAATGGACCTCATCGATAAACAACCCGCCCGCCGTGATACCTGACCCCACCGCAGTCATCCCCGCAGCTCTGCGCGTCAATTTGTTCACGGCGTCGTACTCCCCGAGAGACCTGCCCAGATGCTTCACTTCCTTGAGGTCCGAGGCAACCGAGGCGTCGGCGAGCGAGACGGACTTGAACATGCCCTTGATTCCACTCCCGCCCCCACGGTTCTTCAACTCACGCCATGCCTGGCCGTATCCGCCCTTGAAGCCGTCCTTCCAAGTGGAGCCTTTGAAGGGGTCGGTGATGGGCTCTCGCAGAGACTTGCTGATATCCCCCTTCTCAAAGCGATTGGACCGTGTGAGCTGCCGGTTGAAAGCCTTGCGATTTCGCTTCCACTGGCGTGGAGTGGACCGGCCATTCTTGACCAGACGCATCCTGCGGAGAGTGGAGGAGACATACCTTCCGGCCACCTTGGAGAACGCCTTACCGGCCCCCATCGCCAGCAGGCCGACGGCCGACCAGGCCAGTTCCGTCCACGATTCGTCACCCATGCCGACCTGGATCGCCGTGCAGGCGATGTTCACCAGCGTGGCGATCATCGAGATCGCCCCCAGCAGCCCCGCCAAGCCCTGACCGATGACGGGGATCCAACCGACTGCGAGGGCAGCGATTCCGGCCCACTTGGAGATGGCCTCGGTCCAGTCCGCCAATCCGTCGACGAAGGCTGCGAAGTCATCCCAGAAGCCGTCTTTCAGGGAGTCGTCCGAGATAGCGTCGTCAATGGCGTCGCGGGCCTTCTTCGCGGCGGCGTCGCGGATCTCCTTCGCCTTGCGGAGCTTCTCCTCGGCCGCCTCCAGGGACTTTCCGGCGCTCTTCTCCCGTTCCTCCAGGGCGGACTTCCGGTCCTTGTCGTCCTTCCCGGAGAGCCCGTCCAGCCCCTTGGTCGCGGACTTCTTGTCCGCTTCGGCGTCCTGGGCGTCACGGCGGGCGATCTCGGCGATCCGCTGTGCCCGCCGGAGTTCGGTGACGTACGCCCCGGCAGGTGCGGTCGCGTTCGCTTCGTAGTCGTTGCCGTGATCCACGATGCGGTCGCCGATGGCGTCAGCCGCCGTCTCGTACCGCTTGTGTGCGTCTTCGAGCCTGCCCCGGCACTTCTTGGCCTTCTCGCGGAACTCCTTGCCCGCGTCGCTGTCCCAGGAATCCACTTCGGCCGCCGCCTTGAGGTGACGGACCTGCCGTTCCAGCTCGTCGGCCGTCCTGCGTAATGTGCGCCCGAGCTCCTCCAGCCGGTCCGGGTCACCGGGGATCGGGTCGGTGTCCGCCAGGGGCTGCCAGTCACGCGGTCGCGCCGAGCCCATCAGGACTTCTTCTGCTTGTCCGAGTCGCGGAGGGCTTTGGCCAACGCGCTGTCCACGCCGTCATAGGCCTTGGCAGCACCCTTGGCGATGTCGGCTAAGCCCTTGATCTCCTCAGCGAGCTCTTCGCGATGGTGTTCCCAGTTCCCCACGAAGTCACCGAACTGCCAGGCGAGATCGTGCTCGCCGAAGTCGTCCTCGTACTGCCCCTTCAGCTTGGACAGGCCGTCGAACGCACTCTTGATTCTGCCGAGCCCCACACCCATCTCGCGGATCACGTTCAGATCGTCGATCCTCGTGTTCTCGCCCACTGTCCGGTTTCCCCCTACGCGTCGTGAGTGCCTCGGCGTGACTCCCCTCGGACACACTCCCGCCGACCCCGTCGCACACTGCGTTGCGCTGCGAGGCCCCTGCGCCCGCTCGCGAAATCCGCCGCTCGGCTGACAATGTCGTTCCACAGCGTACAGATCATGACCCAACTGCCTATGGAATAAGGCGAGTTGCGCATATGCCCCGCGCTCACCGGAGGGCTCGCCGCAGCCCTTCGGCAGGCGTGCCGACTGCCGGGTGCGGCCCTCGCGCGGCCCGGGCGAGTCGCCGCTCACCACCTCGCGTGCATCTGCCGGAAGTCCTCCAGCTCCCCCCGCGTCGGCGGGTTCGCGCCCGGGCGGGTGCAGGTGAGGGCGGCCGTGGTGGCGGCCAGGTCCAGGAGGGCCGCCAGCTCGTCCGGGCCCAGGGTGCGCAGGGAGGCCGGCGCGTCGTCGCTCGTCCCGCCCAGGAGCTCCGCCCCGTCGAGCCAGTGCAGCATGCCGGCTGTGAAGGCGTCCCCCGCCCCCACGGTGTCCGCGACCGTGATCGACGGGGCCGGGCGGCGGACCGTGTGGGTCGCCGTGACGGCCAGGCTGCCCGCGCCGCCCAGGGTGACCACGACCAGCGCCGGGCCGGTGCGCTGCCAGCGGCGGGCGACGGCGGTGACGTCCTGTTCCGGGTACAGCCAGGCCACGTCCTCCTCGCTGACCTTCACGATGTCGGCGAGCGCCACCTGGCGTTCGATGCGCGCGCGGGCCGTGTCGCGGGCGGGCAGCAGTGCCGGGCGGACGTTGGGGTCGAGGCTGATGGTGATGCCGCGGGCCTCGGCGCGGGTGCGGGTGAGGAGTTCCTCGATCGCCTCGGCCCCGGGGTCGAGGGCCGTGGCGAGCGAACCGGTATGCAGACAGCGGGTGCCGGTGGGGAGGTCCGGCGGGGCGGGGAGATCCCAGGTGACGCGGAAGTCGTAGCGCGCCGCGCCCTGTGCGTCGAGGAAGGCGGTGGCCGTGCTGGTGGCGGTGGCCGGCCCCGGCGCGACCGTCACCGGGACCGCGGAGGCCGCCAGGTGGTCGCGGAGCAGCCGGCCGTTCGCGTCCTCGCCCAGCTGGGTGATCAGGGTGACGGGCGCGCCGAGGCGGGCGAGGCCGACGGCGACGTTGGCCGGGGAGCCTCCGGGGTGGTCCACGGCGGATCCCCGGGCCCCGGCGACGGGGCGGTCCACGGCGGCCGCCCGCGCCCCGGCGGCGAGGTCGTCGACAGCGGTCGGACCGCCCTCGGCCACCGGGTCACCGGCTGCGGACCGGCCACCGGCCGCGCCACCGGCCCCGCCCCCGGCCGCGACCGCCGAAGAGAGCGGCTCCGGCAGCGGGGCGGCGGCGTACACCCGGTCGACGAGGCTCTCGCCGATGACAGTGATCATCTGGTCTCCGTGGCTGGGGAGGGAGTGGGCGGCTACGAGTGGCGCCCTATGACTGTTGTGTGCCTGAGCAGTGGCCGGGCGCCGAGCCCCATGGCCGGTGGAGCACGGTCCCCGGACGGCCGGTGCGGCGCCCCCGGCAGGGAAGCACTCCGGCCACCCCATCGCACCCTGGCGGATGCCCCCGTCCCTGGGAACCCCGCCACCCCGACGAGCACATCCGACGAGCACATCCGACGAGCACGTCCGACGAGCACCCCGACCAGCCTCCCGGCCCCGGGCACCGTCGGGGAGACGGACGGAGCCCGGCCCAGGGGCGCCCGGGCGGAGGGACGGCCCGCACGGAGCGGAGGGGACTGCCTGCACACAACGGCACCGTTGCCACGGAACGATAGGTCCACCCAAAACTTCTCGCAAGATGTGTTAACAGTGGCGAGGTTTTCTGCTAACAATGTGGCCCGTCAGAGTTCGCCCCGCCGACTCCCCCGGGACGCACCCCATGCTCTCTCCCCCTCCCTCCCCTCCATCCCGCCCTCCCGTGGCGTCGCCCAGCCGCCGCGCCCTGCTCCGCGGCGGCGCCGCTGCCGGGGCGGCCGGGCTGCTGTCCGCCTGCGGCGGCCGGCGGGACGCGGTCGTCCACGCCGACGCCGGATCCTGGCGGCGGTACGCCGGCACCACCCTGAACTTCGTCTCCGAGAACACCGCCCCCACCGCGGCGATCGTGGCCGGGCTGCGGCCGTTCACCGAGCTCACCGGGATCCGCGTCAACATCGTCACGCTGGAGCTGTCCGCGCTCGCCCAGAAGGTCGCGCTGGACTTCGCCTCCGGCAACGGCGAGTACGACGTGGTGTACGCGGACCCGTACCTGGTGCTGGCCCCGTACGCGCCCGCCTTCGCCGACCTGCGGGAGTTCCAGGACGATCCGGCGCTCCCGCGGCTCACCGGGGGCTTCGAGGACTTCGTCCCCAGCCATCTGGAGGCCGCCGGGCGCTTCGAGGACCCCGGGAAGGTGCTCGCGCTGCCGTACGACTGCCCGACGATGGTCTGGCAGTACCGGGCCGACCTGTTCGCCGAGCACCGCCACCGGATGGCGGACGACCTCGGGTTCGACCCCATGCCGTCGGACGACACGACGTGGGAGCAGTACTACGCGATCGCCGAGTGGTTCAACGACCGCACCGACGACGTGCGGTACGGCACCGGGCACCAGGCCAAGCAGCACGACGCCCTGATGTGCGACTTCTCCAACCTCCTCTGGTCCTGGGGCGGTGACTACTTCGACGACGGGGAGCGGGTGGGCCGGCTCGGCACCACCGACCCCGGGCCCTGCCGGCTGCGGTCGGACGCGGCCGTCGCCGGCGCCGAGTTCTACGAGCGGCTGCTGCGGATCGCCGACCCCGCGTCCCGCACCTGGGACTGGGACGGCGTCGGGGCCGGATTCCGGGCGGGCCGCTTCGCGATGTGCCCCAACTGGCACGAGTACGCGGCCGCCAACGAGGCCGCCATGCCCGGCAAGGTCGGCTACGCGCGACTGCCGAAGGGACCGGCCCGCTCCGCCGGGATGTACGGCGGCACCGGGATCGCGGTCTCGAACATCGTCCCGGCGGAACGGCGCCGGGCGGCCTGGCTGTTCCTCGCCTGGGCCACGGCGCCCCGCACCCAGCGGGCGGGCCTGGCCAGCGCGGCCGGCGGCGGCACACCGACCCGTACCTCGGTCTACGGCCACCCGCGGGTCGCCGCCGCCGAGCACCGGCCCTCCGCGATGCCCAACATGCTCTCCTCCCGGGCGGTGCGCACCACCTGGCGGCCGGAGAACATCGGGCTGCGCCCCAAGATCCCCATGTGGGGCGAGTGCGACACCGCCCTCTACACCGAGGTCTCCCGGATGCTCGCCGGTGACGCCTCACCGGCCGCGGCGATGCGGTCGGCCGCCGACCGGATCGACCGGATCGTCTCCCGAGGGTGGGTGGGCTGACATGGGTCTCTCCCTGAACTCCCCCGCCCGCACCGGCGGAACCCGTCCGACCGGAAGCCGCCCCACCGGAGCCCGTCCCGCCGGTACACGTCGCCTGCCGCTCCCCGGCTTCGCCGGACGGATGATGGCACCCGGACTGCTGGTGCTCGCCGCCGTATCGATCCTGCCGTTCGTGGCCGTGGTGGCGATGAGCTTCTCCCGGGTGCACATCCTCGGCGGGCTGCGGCTGGAGGGGGTCGGCGCGGCCAACTGGGCGCGGCTGTTCACCGATCCGGACACCGCCTGGGCGTGGGGCCGCGCCATCGCGTACTTCACGCTCACCGTGGGCGGCGAGATGGTGCTCGGCACCGCGCTCGCCATCTGCCTCTGGCGGCTGCGACGCGGCCGGAACGCGCTGCTGGGCCTGCTGCTGCTCCCGATGTTCGTGGCTCCGGTCATCGTCGGACTGCTCGGCCGATTCCTGACCGACTCCACGTTCGGGCTGGCCACCTGGCTGCTGCGGCTCGTCGGCCACCAGGGCGATGTGATGGCCGGCCGGGGCACCGCGTTCGCCGCCGTGACCCTGCTGGACATCTGGGAGTGGACCCCGCTGGTGGCGATGATCGCCCTGGCCGGGCTCACCTCGGTGCCCGCCGCGGTGCTGGAGGCGGCGGCGCTCGACGGCGCGGGCCTGCTGCGCACGCTGCGCCACATCGTGCTGCCCGCCATCGCCCCGGTCCTGCTGGTCGCGCTGCTCATCCGGTCCATGGACGCGCTGCGCTACTTCGACATCATCTGGAACACCACCGGCGGCGGGCCCGCCGACGCCACCCGGACCGCGTCCGTGCAGCTCTACCAGACCGCGTTCCGCTTCTTCGACTTCGGCTACGCGGCCGTGGCGGGCCTGCTGATGCTGGCCGTGACCACCGTGGCCGCCCGCTGGTTCGTCCGTCTCCTCGACCGGAAGGGGCCGGCATGACCGCCTCCGCCGCGGGACCGCTGGAGCGCGGCACCCGCACCTCGCGCACCACCGTCCGGATCGTCGTCGCCGTCGCCCTGGTGTGGACGCTGGTCCCGCTGGGCTGGATGTTCCTGTCCTCGGTCAAGCCGACGGCCGCCGTCACCTCCGCCACCCCGGACGTGTGGTTCGCCCCGACCCTGGACAACTACCGGCAGCTGTTCACCGGCGCCAACAACCTCTGGCCGTACCTGAACAACAGCCTGGTCGCGGCCGGTACGTCCGCACTGCTGGCCACCGCCCTCGGGGCGCTCGGCGGCTACGGGCTGTCCCGCACCCGGATGCGCGGCAAGCACCATCTGTCGTTCTGGATCATCTCGACCCGGATGGCGCCGGCCGCGGTCGTGGTGCTGCCGCTCTTCCTGATCTTCCGGTACGCCGGGCTGATCGACACCCTGCCCGGCCTGGTGCTGGCGTATCTGAGCTTCGATCTGCCCTTCGCCATCTGGCTGTTGCACGCGTTCTTCGCCCAGGTCCCGCCCGCGCTGGAGGAGTCCGCGCAGGTCGCGGGCTGTACCCCGTGGCAGGCGTTCCGGCATGTGATCCTGCCGCTGACCCGGCCCGGGCTGGTCACCACGTTCGTGCTGTGCCTGGTCTTCTCCTGGAACGACTACGCCTTCGCGCTGGTGCTCAGCGGACCGCACACCCAGACGCTGCCCCTCGCCGCCGGACAGCTGGTCACCCAGACCGGCATCGACTGGGGGCAGCTGACCGCCATCGGAACCGTCGTGGTGGTCCCGATGATGCTCGTCGGCCTCGCCGTACGCCGGTGGCTCGTCACCGGCCTGACCATGGGAGCTGTGACCGGAGAATGAGCACCGAACCGAGGAACGCCCTGCCCCCGGACCTCCCCGACGGCATGCGCGCCGCGGTCCTCCGGTCGCCGCGCGAGCTGGTGGTGGAGGAGCGCCCGGTGCCGCACCCGGGGCCCGGCCAGGTCCTGGTGCGGGTGGAGGCGGTCGGCATCTGCGGCTCCGACGTGCACTACTACGAGCAGGGCCGGATCGGGGACTTCGTGGTCCGCGCCCCGCTGGTGCTGGGCCACGAACCGAGCGGGACGGTGGTCGCCCTCGGCCCGGGCGCCACCCGCCACCGGCCCGGACAGCTGGTGTCGATCGAGCCCGGCGTGCCGTGCGGGGGCTGCCGGCAGTGCCGGCACGGCCGCTACAACCTCTGCCCTGAGGTGTCCTTCTACGCGACGCCGCCGGTCGACGGGGCGCTGTGCGAGTACGTCGCCGTCGACGAGGACTTCGCCCACCCCGTCCCGGCCGGGCTCGGCGCCGACGCGGCCGCGCTGCTGGAGCCGCTGTCCGTCGGGGTGTGGGCCTGCCGCAAGGGCCGGGTCACCGCCGGATCGCGGGTGCTGGTCACCGGTGCCGGGCCGATCGGACTGGTGGCGGCCCAGACGGCGCGCGCCTTCGGCGCCACCGAGGTGGTGGTCACCGACATCGCACCGCACCGGCTGGACCTGGCCCGGGAGTTGGGGGCCACCGGCACCGTGGACGTCCGGGGGACCCGGCTCGCCGACACCGGCTTCGAGCCGGACGTGCTGCTGGAGTGCTCCGGGGTGCCCGCCGTCGCCGACGAGGGCATCCGCACCGTCGGCCGGGCCGGGCGGGCGGTGCTGGTCGGCATGGGCGGTGACGCGATCCCGCTGCCGCTGGCGCATGTGCAAAACTTCGAGATCGAGGTCACGGGCACCTTCCGGTACGCCAACACCTGGCCGACGGCGATCGCGCTGGCCGCCTCCGGCGAGGTGCGGCTCGACCGGCTGGCGACCCACCGGTACGGCCTGGAGGAAGCCGAGCGGGCGCTCACCGCCGGTGTCCGCGACCGCACCGCGATCAAGGCCCTGGTGTGTCCGCAGCGCAGCTGACGGCCGGGGATCACGAGGAAGGGAGGGGCCCGTTGCCTGCCAAGGCACGGCTGTCGCAGGCCGCCGTCGAAGAGCGGCGGCAGGCCGTCCTGCGCCGTGTCGTCGACGAGGGCGAGGCCCGCATCGACGATCTCGCCGCCCGCTTCGACGTCAGCCTGATGACGATGCACCGCGACCTCGACGACCTCGCCGGACGGGATCTGCTGCGCAAGGAGCGCGGCCGGGCCGTCGCGTTCCCCGCGCTCACCATGGAGACCGCCACCCGGTTCCGCGAGGGCGCGGGTCTGGCCGCCAAGAACGCGCTGTGCGCCGCCGCGGCCGGCCGCATCGCGCCGGGCAGCACGGTGCTGATGGACGACTCCACCACGCTCTATCCGCTGGCCGACACCCTGGCCCGGCTCGACCGGCTCACGGTGATCACCAACTCGGTCGGTGTGGCCCAGCGGGTGGGGTCCGCGCCCGGCGTCGACGTCACCCTGCTCGGCGGCCGCTACAACGGCGAGTTCAACTCCTGCACCGGGCCGGACGTCACCCGCGCCCTCTCCCGCATCCGCGCCGACGTGGCCCTGATGTCGGCCACGGCTGTGCTGGAGGGCCGGCTCTTCCATCCGCTGCGGGAGTACGTCGAGGTCAAGGAGGCGATGCTGGCCTCCGCGGACGGGGCGCTGCTCCTCGTCGACCACTCGAAGTTCGGCAAGACGGCGACCCACGAGTACGGCACGGCCGCCGCGTACCGGGCGGTCATCACCGACACCGGCACGCCGGACCAGGAGGTCGCGGCGCTCCGGGAGTTCGGCGTCCCGGTGGAGACCGTGGAGCCGACGGACGCGGGCTGACCCCGGCCCGGTAACGGCGCGGCGTCACAGGCGGACCGTACGGCGCACGGACCGCCGGGCGCCTTCCGCTCCACCAGGAACGGAAAGAAGGGGCCCGGCCCGCAGGGACTGACGCTGTTGGCCAACAGCGTCCGCAGGGACTCGTCCGGCCCGCACCCGTGTGCCCACGAGAAGCGGGCAGGTCAGGGCGTCCCCGGGACGATGCCGGTGCTGATGGCCCCCGGGTCCCAGTGCGTGTTCCCGGGGACGTGGCAGTGGCCGAAGTGCCCGCCCTGCCCCTGCCAGACGGCGCGCGGGCGGGGCATCGGGGAGGTCTCGGTGGGCACCGGCTCACCGGCGGGCCAGTTGTCGGGGATGCCGTGCGCCCGCATCGCGGCGAGCAGCTTCCGGAAGTTCGGCTTCGAGGCCGGGTCGAAGTTGTCGGTGAAGGGCTCCGCGGCGTGGCCGAGCACCTCGACCTGGACGCACACCAGCCCTTCGCGGTTGGTGCGGCGCGTGCCGTCGTTCCGCAGCGCCCGCGCGCTCAGGCTCATCGGGCCGAACTGGCCGATCTTGTCCGTCACCGGGTCGTAGATGACCTGCGGCTCGGAGGCCACGCTGATCAGGAAGTTGGCCATCGAGGTGAAGAAGTTGGCCCCGGCCGGCGACTCGGTGGTGTGCCAGACCGCGCGGGGCGGGTTCTCCGGGTGGTCCATGGCGCCGCCGATGGCCTGGCCGCCGAACCGGACCGCGCCCTCCACGTAGTCGGGCCCGGTGGCCGCGCGGGGCGCCGGGTACGCGCCCTCTTCCGCATCCGTGCGCTCCCGGTGGGTCGTCCGCTCGGCTCCGGCCTGCCGCCCCGCCCCGGCTCCCCCGGAGGCGGCGGGCGGATCGACCGGGACGTACCAGTCGAGGTTGCCGTCGTCGCGCAGCACGAACATCACGCCGGGCTGCTCGGGGTGGTCCCGGACGTGCCGCGGGGCGCCGGCGAGCTCGGCGTGGGCACGGACCGCGTCGACGTGGTCCCCGTCGACGGTGCCGCAGTAGGTGACGGTCCGGTCCGCGTGGACGACGGCCGCGTGGAACGTGGTCATGGACGGGTCCCATCGGTGCAGGATCAACCGGAGGCGAGAAGCGGGGGTCCTTGTAGTCGTCACCGCCGGTGCGCGGCGGCAACCCGGAGCGGACCCGACACCGCCCGTTCGGGCGAGCGGCCCGGCGGCGCGCGAGGGCCCGCACGGGGGCCCGACCGGCGGCCACAGGGCGCATATCACAGTGCACGATGCGCACGATTGTCCGACCGTGCCCCTACTCTGGATACATGTCCGACTCACCGAGCCCTGGTTCCGTGCTGCCTTCTGCCGCCGAGGCGAACGCCGCGATCCGCGCGTTCCTCGCTCAGCGCTCGGGCCGTCCGCTGTGGCCCGAGGAGCGCGAGCGGTACGAGCGGCTGCGCGCCGAGTGGAACGCCGCGGTGCGGCGCGAGATCGAGCGGGCCGCCTGACGGCCGCCCGCCGGGCCCCGGGCGCCGCTCCGGGGCCTGCCACCGGGCCCGCGGCCTGCGCCGTACCGGGCGCTGCCCCCGCCGTACCGGTCCTCCGGGCCCGTTGTCCACAGGGCGCCGGACCGCCCTCGCCACCCTCCTAGACTGAACCGATGACCAGCCCCGAGCACCGTCCCGAGATGAGCGACGCGACCCAGGTACTGCAGCGCGTCTTCGGCTACGACTCGTTCCGGGGAGGGCAGCAGGAGATCATCGAGCATGTCGCCGCCGGCGGCGACGCCCTCGTGCTCATGCCGACCGGCGGCGGCAAGTCGCTCTGCTACCAGATCCCCGCCCTCGTCCGGGACGGCGTGGGCGTGGTGATCTCCCCGCTGATCGCGCTCATGCAGGACCAGGTCGACGCGCTGCGGGCGCTCGGCGTGCGGGCGGGGTTCCTCAACTCCACGCAGGACCTGGAGGAACGGCGGCTGGTCGAGGCCGAGTTCCTCGCCGGCGAGCTGGACCTGCTCTATCTCGCGCCGGAGCGGCTGCGGGTGGAGTCCACCCTGCGGCTGCTCGAGCGCGGCCGGATCTCGCTGTTCGCGATCGACGAGGCGCACTGCGTGGCGCAGTGGGGGCACGACTTCCGGCCCGACTACCTGGCCCTGTCCGCGCTGCACGAGCGCTGGCCCACGGTGCCCCGGATCGCGCTGACGGCGACCGCCACCGAGGCCACCCACGCGGAGATCACCTCCCGGCTCGGCCTCCAGGACGCCCGGCACTTCGTGGCGAGCTTCGACCGGCCCAACATCCAGTACCGCATCGTGCCCAAGGACGAGCCGAAGCGGCAGCTGCTGGCCCTGCTGCGCACCGAGCACCCGGGCGACGCCGGCATCGTCTACTGCCTGTCCCGGTCCTCCGTGGAGAAGACCGCCGAGTTCCTGGTGAAGAACGGCATCGAGGCCCTGCCGTACCACGCCGGGCTGGACGCGCGGACCCGCGCCGAGAACCAGGCGCGCTTCCTCCGCGAGGACGGCGTGGTCGTGGTCGCGACCATCGCGTTCGGCATGGGCATCGACAAGCCGGACGTGCGGTTCGTCGCCCACCTCGACCTGCCCAAGTCCGTCGAGGGCTACTACCAGGAGACGGGCCGGGCCGGGCGGGACGGCCTGCCGTCGACGGCCTGGCTGGCGTACGGCCTGCAGGACGTGGTGCAGCAGCGGAGGATGATCGACACCTCCGAGGGCGACGCGGCCCACCGCCGCCGGCTCGCGGACCACCTGGACGCCATGCTGGCGCTCTGCGAGACCGTCGAGTGCCGCCGGATCCGGCTGCTCGACTACTTCGGCGAGAAGAGCGAGGCCTGCGGCAACTGCGACACCTGTCTGACCCCGCCGACGACCTGGGACGGCACGGTCCCGGCGCAGAAGCTGCTGTCCACGGTGGTCCGGCTGGACCGCGAGCGGCGGGGCCAGAAGTTCGGCTCGGGCCAGATCATCGACATCCTGCTGGGCAAGAAGACCGCCAAGGTCATCCAGCACGACCACGACTCGCTGAAGACCTTCGGCATCGGCGCCGACCTCGGCACCGCGGAATGGCGCGCGGTGGTGCGCCAGTTGCTGGCCCAGGGGCTGCTCACGGTGGAGGGCGAGTACAACACCCTGGTGCTCACCGAGGCCAGCGCCGAGGTGCTGGGCGGCCGGCGGGAGGTGCCGATGCGGCGCGACCCGGAACGGGCCCCGCGGGCGGCCAGGTCCGGCACGTCCTCCTCCCGGCGGGCCGCGCCGGTCGATCTGCCCGAGGAGGCCGTGCCGGTCTTCGAGCTGCTGCGCGCCTGGCGGGCGGCGACCGCGAAGGAGCAGGGCGTCCCGGCGTATGTGATCTTCCACGACGCCACGCTGCGCGAGATCGCGACCGCGCTGCCCACGACGCTCGCGGAGCTCGGGGGGATCAGCGGCGTCGGCGACAACAAGCTGGCCAAGTACGGGCAGTCGGTCCTCGACACCCTGGCCGGCGACGGGGGCGAGGCCCCGGTGGGCTCCGGACCGGCCCCGGACACCCTGCCCGGGGCACCGGACGGCGCACCGGCCGGGGAGGAGTGAGCCCCGGCACCGGGCGCCCCTGACTACTCCCGGCAGGTGACCTTCATCTGGGCGGCCGCGTGGTGGGCGTAGGTGCTGCCGTAGTCGTTCCAGTCCTGGCCGCGGTCGACCAGTTCGACGCCCAGCCGGCCGTCCTTCACCTCGTAGGTGCCGGCGTCGACGTGGTGTCCGCGGTTGAGGGTCTGGTCGATCAGGAAGCTGTCGTACGCGGAGTCCGCTTCGTTGGCGTCGGCGAGCACGTTGTACAGCGTGGGGTCGCCCGCCACATCGCGGCCGTCGGCACTGGTGGGGATGTACACCTCGATCGCGCAGGCGTCGGAGTCCTCGCCCACCGTCCACCACCACAGGGCCCGGTTGCCGCTGTCCTCGGTCGAACTGCCCGACATGGGAACCGCGGAGAACGAGCCGTCGCACGCACCGCCCTCGTAGCCACCCGAGCTGACGGTGTACCAGCCCTCGATGCCGTCGACGTGCCGGCCGTACTCGGCGTAGCCGCCGCCCTCGGGCGCGGTGCAGCCGTGGCCGGCCCAGGCGGAGTAGGTGACCGGGTCCTTCTCCCCCGGCTCCCCCGGTGACTCCTGGCCGGCGTCCGTCGCCGAGGGGCCGGACTCCTCCGCGGCCGGCGGCTCCTCGTCCCCCGGTTCGTCCCCCGACTCACCCGGCGACTCGTCCGAGGGGCCGGAGGACGGCAGGATCAGCGTCGGCTTCGGCGGTTCGCGCAGCTCCGGATCGGCGGCCGAGACGGTGCGCGGTTCGGCGGGACCGGCGACGAGCGTCGAGGACACCACCAGCGCGGTCAGCCCGACGACCCCGGCGAACGTGAGCACGGCCCCCGCGCCGAGGCCCGCCCGGCGCCCCGCTGACAGCGTTGTCCACCGCCCGCGGAGTGTCTCGCGGACGATCCAGGGGTCCGGATTCCGCCGCCCGCCCGCCACATGGCGCCGCGGCCGCACATAGCGGCACGCACAGGGCTTTCCCGACAACGTGTCCTCATGTCCGCCGCATTGCTCACACGCCATCGTTCAGGTCCCCGGGATGTTACTGGTCAGTTAATGCGGACCCACTATGCATGAGGCATGTGCCCAGAGATAGGGGTGCGGCGCATCGGATTCCGATCGTCCGGTCAGCCCCCTTCCATCACGGTCCTCAGGCCTTTGTCCAGGTCTTCGGCCAGCTTCTCCTCGTCCCCGCCGTTGTCCAGCCGGCCGTGCACGAGGGTCTGCACCAGCTCGGTGAAGGCCGCGTAGTACGGGGTCACCGGCCGCGGCCGGGCCCGGCCGAGCGCGTTGCGCAACGCCTCGGTCCAGGGCGGGAGTTCCCGGCTCCCGGCCTCCTCGCCGCCGGCCTCCGGGGCCGCGCTCGCCTGCTCCCCGTCGGCGCCGCCGGTCCGGTCGCCACCGCTCCCGGCGCCCCCGTCCGCACCGGAGGCCGTCCCCTCCTCACCGGACGTGACCTCCTCCCCGGAAGCCGCCTCCTCACCGGACGTCGCCTCGCCGCCGCTCGCCCCGCCGCCCCCGGACAGCGAACAGCGCGGACCGGCCGCCTCGTAGGTCGCCTTCAGCACCGGAGCGAAACCGGCCTCCAACAGGCAGCGCTGCTGCGCCGGCCGCACCAGGAAGTCCAGCAGCCGCCGGGCGTCCTCCGGGTGGGCGCTGTCCCGGGTGACGGCGAGGTTCTGGCCGCCGAGCACCGACGCCCCGTTGGCTTCCCGGCCCGGCAGCGGTACGACACCGAACTTGCCCGCGACCTTCGACCCCTTCGCCGCCAGCACGTTGTACACGTACGGCCAGTTCCGCATGAAGGGGACCTTCTCGTCGCGGAACATCTCCAGGCTGTCGCGCTCGTCGGCGGTGCCGGCCTCCGGCGGCATCAGGCCGTGGAACCGCCGGAAGAGATCGGTCAGCCCCGCCTGGGTGTCCAGGCTGGCCGCCACCACCTCGCCCTTCTTGTCGACGAGTTCGCCACCGGTGGACCAGACGGCCTCCTGGGCGTTCACGGTCAGGCCCTCGTAGGAGTCGAGCTGGGTGGCGTAGCCGTACGGAAAGGTCTGCCTCACCTGCCGGTGGTCCTTGGCGTTGCGCGCGGCGGTGTCCAGTTCCCTCCACGTGGTGGGCGGCCGCCAGGCCGCGTCCTTCCAGATGTCCTTGCGGTAATAGAGCAGCGCGGCATCGGTGTTGAACGGCACCGCCCAGATCCGCTTCCGGAAGCGGACGGTGTCCGCCACCCGGCCCCACATGCCGTGCAGCGGGTCGCCGTCGAGCGGGCGGATCAGGCCGCCCGCGGCGAACTCGGCGGTCCACGGCACATCCAGGTTGACCACGTCGTAGTCGGCGCCGCCGGACTGCAGGGCGGCCACCAGCTGGCTGCGGGCGTCGTCCGCGGCGGCCGGCAGCCGGACGATCTCCACCCGGACATCCGGCTGGGACCGGTCCCAGGCCTCGATCAGCCGCTGCCGCACCGGGCCCTGCGAGACGTCGGAGGCGGTCGCCACCCGCAGCACCCGCTCCTCCCCCGGCGACGGCTTCGGGTCCGGTGCCGCACGGTCCCCGCCGTCGCATCCGGCGCACAGCGTCAGCAGCACCGCCCCCGCCAGCGCCAGCGCGGCATCACGGCTACGGCTACGGCTACGGCCCATCGTCGCTGGCCCCTCCCTGCACCTGGTTGGCCACCTGCTCGGCCAGGGCCTCGGCGGCCTTCTCCGGCCGGCCCGCGTAACAGCCCGCCGAGGCCGGGTTCTCGAACCGGCGGATCCCGGCGGTGCAGCCGTCCAGCCGGACCGACAGCACCAGCACGCCCGTGCTGCCGTCGCGCCCCTGCTCCCGGCCCAGGGCCTGGGCCGCCGCCCCGCCGCTGTCGCCCAGCGGCCGGTCGTCCCCGTCGGTGATGAGCACGATCAGCGGCCGCCGGTCCCCGCGGGTGTCGCGCAGCGCCCGCTCCAGCACCTCGTGGACCGCCGCCCCCTTGGTGACCAGCCGCTTCCTCGGCGACGAGGCCAGCCAGGCCAGGGCCTCGGCCCGGGAGTCCCCCTGGGTGCCGCGCGGGACCTCGGTACGGGCCCGGTCCGGATGCCGCGCCGACTCCGGATAGGTCCGGATCCCGTAGCTGTCCCTCGGGCCCAGGCGTTGCAGGGAGCTGCGCAGCGCGGCGTCGGCCATCGCCAGCTTGTCGCCCTCGGCCATCGACCACGAGACGTCGACGAGGAAGAGGACCTGGCCCGGTTCGCGGGTCTGGGTGTACTCCTCGACGACGGTGTCCGCGGTGCCCCCGTCAGCGGTGCCGGTCACCACCGGCACATCGGCCAGCACCCCGCTGATCTCCGGGTCCTGCCAGGCGTCGCCGCGCGGCGGGGCGGGGCGGCCGTCGGCCCGGGTGCCGCGGACCAGTCCGCGCAGGAACCGGCCGCTGCCCGTGCCCGTGAGCCAGGTGCGGAAGTTCCGGACGGCCGCCGTGCGCCGCGCCGCGTCCCGGGCGCCCTTCCAGCGGACCTCGGCCACCGGCAGGTCGAGGGCGGGCACCCCCGCCGGGTAATAGGCGACCAGCCGGGACTGCTCGTCGGCGGGCCGGCTGTTGTCGCACGCCGAACCCGGGCGGCTGCCGAGGTTGAAGTCGGCGACCGCCTTCTCCGAGACCAGGGCGGCGGCCTTGCCCAGCCGGGGTTCGCCGGGCTTTGGATCGTCGAGGTCGCACAGCAGGCTGTCGGCGTCCGACGCTGGGGCCGTCCGCTGCCGCAGCCGCCGCTCCACGCCCTCGGCATCGCGGTCCGCGCCGCCCGTGAGCCGCCCGTCGCGCGCCTCGTACAGGCCGACGGTGTGCTGGAGCCCGGTGCCGGAGGTGTCCGGGTCGGGGCGGAGCAGCGGCATACCGGGCGCGACCTCCGCCATGGCGTCCAGCAGGTCGTCCCAGCTGCTGCCGGTCCGGTGCACTCCCGCTTCCGTCAGCTTCTTCTCCAGCGCCGCCGGTACCGCGAGGACCAGCGGGGAGTACCCGGCCGGGCCCAGCGGCACCACTTGCGCCGGGCCGTGGTTCCGGGCGATCTGCCCCTGGATGCGGCCGAGTTCGGTGCTCGATCCGGAGACGACGAGGTCCGGCTGCGGGCCGACGTCCTGCAGCGGGTCGGCGCACAGGGCGGCCTCCTCGGCCTGCCCCTCCTCGTCCTGCTCTGCCCCGTCCTGGCCGGCGATCTGCGGTGCCGGGGAGGCGGAGGGGCAGGGTCCGCCGGAGGCGGCGGGGGCCGGCGCCCCGGTGTCCGCGTCCCCGCGCCGCCCGGCCCAGACGCCGGTCGCGCCGAAGGCGCCGACGGTCTCGCCCGTCCCGGCCTCGTAGACGGTGATGTTCGTCCGGCGGCAGTCGCCCCGGGCGCCGTCGTCCGGGCCGAGCGGCACCCGGTTGGCAGGGCTGCGCAGATAGGCGGCGACGGCGTGCCCCACCGCGGCGCGGGTCTCCGGACCGGCCATCAGCCGCAGTTCCAGGGGCGGCAGGCAGCCCGTGGCGCCGTGCCCCGGCCCCGGCCAGGCCAGGTACACCCCCGTCCCGACGGTCAGCAGCAGGGCCAGCGAGCCGGCGACCGCGGCCCGCCGCCTCTCCCCCAGCCACCGGAGCAGCCGCGGCCGGCCGGGCTCGTCCCCGCCGCCGGGCTCCGTGGGCGGACGGGGAGGCCACGGCGGTGGCGCGGGCGGCTGCGGGGACGGCCCGTCGGACGGCGCCGGGTGCGGCACGAAGCGGGAGATGACGATGTCGGGGCCGACGCCGCTGCTGCCGCCCTTCGGGCCCCAGCCGTCGCCGAAGTTCACCGGCCAGTCCTTGGTCGCCCGGTACAGCCGGTCGTACAGCCCCTGCATCGTCAGCGCGCGGCTGTCCCGCCCGGTCTCCTCCATCGCCCGGATGACGGCGTCGGTGAAGCGGCTGCGCGGCGCGCCGTCCCCCGCGTCCACGCCCTCCGACGGCTGGGTCCTGGTGGGCAGCGAGGAGGCCAGGGTGTAGTGCCCGCTCTGCCCGACCGCCCGGCCGTCGATGGCCACCCCGGAGTTGCAGCAGTCGAGGAGGAAGACCGCGTGCCGGAAGTGCATCCGGTTCAGCGTCTTCAGCACGTGCGACCAGGCCACCGCGGTGCCCACCAGGTTGACGTCGAGGTCGGCGTCCGGCGTCATCAGATAGAGCTGGTTGTCGAACGGGTCGCGGTAGCCGTGTCCGACGAAGTAGACGAAGAGCAGATCGGTGGTGGCCTCCGCGACCCGCTTGAGCTCCCGCAGCCACTCCCCCTGGCTGGGCGAGGTGAGGACCGTGATCGCGTCCTCCGGCAGGATCCCGCGGGTCCCGTCCGGCAGCTCGGTCTCGGCCAGCGCGGACGCCAGGTCCCGCAGGTTGCGGTGGACGTACTCCAGCGGATCGAATCCGCCGTCCGCCACGTGGGGCACCCCGACGAGGAATGCCCGCGAGCCCTTACGGTCGGGGACGTGCGCGGTCACGGCTCACGCACCACCGGTCGTACCGGACTCCAGCTCCGCGCCGACCCGCGCCACGATCTCGGGAATCCGGTCGGCCGTGAGGTCGTCCTCGGTGATCCGCACCGGCGGGCGGCCGGCCACCCGTACCGTCACCACGGTCCGGTTGCCGTGGCTGAGCCGCACCCGGCTGCGCAGCCAGCCCATCAGGGCGCCGACCATCGCCCGCACCGGCTCGTCCAGGCTCGACACCGCGGCATGCGCCGCCAGCGCGACCATCAGATCCTCCAGCGCGCCCGCCCGGCCGGGCGCCGACTCCGACTTGAATCTCCAGTGCTGGGCGAAGGACTCGTCGTCCTTCAGCCAGCCGGCGATGCCCTGCAGCTCCCTGCCCGGGTCCGCACTGCCCTCGACACTGATCCGGATGTCCACTCCGCCGCCCCGTCTCCCCCGCGCCCCACCGGACGCACACTGTCCGTTGCCACTGCCTGACGCTCCGCCAAGTCTGTTGGTTCCGGGGCCGGATGGCCAGTGCCGCAGGCAGAAGCCACGGAACCGGGAGTGCGTGACCGGGCGACGGGGCGTCCGGGGGCGGGGAGGGGCGCGCGGCGGGGCGAGGGGCCGGGCAGCGCGCCCTGCGGACCGCTCACCCCCGCCTCCGTGCGGGCGGCGAACTCAGCCCACGTCCGGGCAGGGCGTCCCGCGCGGCAGCTCGTAGGGCGAGGCGATCCGGTAGGTGCCCGCGCGCGGCGCGTGGAGCTCGGTCCACTCGTCCTCCGGCGCCCCGCCCGGGGCCGGCCGGACCGCTCCGGTGAGGCAGCCGTGCAGGTTCGCGAAGCCCCGGCCGTCCGCGTCGGGTTCCGGCGACTCGACCCGGTCGCCCTCCCGGTCGACCAGCCCCAGCCAGGGCGAGTACGGGATCCGGATGAGGACCGGGCCGGCGGAGCGGACGGTGACGGTCAGCTCTCCGGCGTCGGAGTGCCGGACGACGGCGGGCGGGTCGGCCAGCGGCGTCGGGTCCGCCACCCGGTAGAGCTTCCAGTTGCGGTCGGACCAGACCTCGGTCAGATAGGGCAGGCCGGCCCGGACGAGCTTCGCCTCGTCCTGTCCCGCGAAGTCCGGCTCGTCGTGCGACAGCACCACGTACCGCACGGCCCAGCGCTTCAGCCAGGCCCGGTAGCTGTCCCGGGTGAGCGTGCCCTCCTCGTAGAAGAGCGGATTGCGCTCCCGGTCCGCCTGCCGGTTCCAGCCGCGGGCCAGGTTGACGTACGGCGCGAGGGCGGACGCCTCGCGGTGGCTGCGGGCGGGGACCACCTCGACCCGGCCGCGGTCGGCGTCGGACCGGTCCAGCCGGTCGATCAGCGGTGCGACCTCCCGCGCCCAGGACGCGGCCGGCCTGGTGTTGACGACGTCGCTGACGGTCTTGACGGTCTGCCAGACCGTCACGCCCACGACGGCGACGCAGAGTGCGATCCAGCGGCGGGAGCGGTGCGGGGTACGGGGCATCGCCGCCAGGAACACCACCCCCGCGAAGATCAGCGCGAGGCGGGTGACATTGCTGCCGATCTGCGAGTCGACGATCCAGCTGAGCAGTATCCCCAGCGTGTACACGGCCGAACACAGCCGCACCGTCCGCCAGCCCGCGGGGACCAGCAGCACCCCGAGGACGGCGAAGGCGAGCGGCAGCACCACGCTGCCGAAGGTCATCGGCTGGGTTCCGGAGAACGGGAACAGCAGCGCGGACACGCCGACGACCAGCGTCGGCGTCACGCCGAGCGCGTAGGCGGCGGCGCGGCGCCGGTCCAGGAACAGGGCGGCGGCCACCATCCCGAGGAAGAGCCCCGCCACCGGACTGGCCGCGGTCGCCAGCGCCGCCAGCACGGCGGCCGCACCGGCCCGGGTGTACAGCTGCGCACGGGAGCGCCAGGTCCGCGGCCAGGAGAAGACCACGGCCACCGCTCCGAGGGCGAACATCAGGCCGAGGCCGAAGGTCACCCGGCCCGATATGGCGTTGCACACCAGGGCGAACGCACCGGCGAGGGCGGTGGGCAGGGGGTGCTTCACCGCGCCGCAGCGGGTGAGGATCAGCGCCAGCAGCCCGCAGGAGAGGGTCCCGGCGATCATCATCGTGGTGCGCACGCCGAGCACATGCATCAGGTACGGCGAGATCACGCTGTACGAGACCGGGTGCATCCCGCCGTACCAGGCCAGGTTGTAGGCCGAGTCGGGGTGCCGTCCGGCGAACTCCGCCCAGGCGTCCTGGGCGGCGAGGTCGCCGCCGCTGTTGGCGAACAGCAGCAGCCAGGCGATGTGCAGGAGCGTGCCGGCGAGCAGGGTGAGGACGACGGTGCGCGGAAAGAGGCGGCGCAGCAGGGCACCGCGGGGGGCCGGGCGCGGTGTTCGGGCCGGCCGCGCGGCGGGCTCCGGTGCACCGTCCGGTCCGGGGCGGCCCCGGACCGACGGCTCGTCGTGGCCGCGCGGCAGCTCCCGGTCGCCCGGTGCGCCCTCGGTCCGGGGGCCGTTCTCGGTCGTCCGAGTGCCGTTCTCGGTCCGAGTTCCGTTCTCGGTCCGGGGGCCGTCCGTGGCCGGCCCGGCGGCCGGGCTCGCGTCGTGGTGTGCGCCCTCGGTCCGGTCGGCGCCCGGTGCGGCGTCCTCCCCCCGGCGCATGCCGGGCACGGCTATCCGCCCCTTCACGGAGCCGTCGTCCTCGGCCCGTGAGGGCTGCGCGGTCGTCACTGAGACTCTCCCCGTCTTCCCGGCGTCCCGCCCCCGCGATCACGCCACCCGGCTCGGGCGCGGTGCTCCCGGCTGGTCGGGCGGGGACCACACACGGATCGGCGATCGTGACGCTAACACGCGGTACCCGCCGTGCCGGGGACGGCACGGCGTCAGGTGCGCGCTCGGCAGCGGGCGCCCGACGCTCCGAGGGACGCCGTCAGGGACGGGGAGGTTGCTCTCAGGTCCCGGGCTTCCGGCCGTAGACGAAGACGTCGTCGCCCTTCTTCAGCAGGCTCCAGTACTTCTTGGCCTCGCCCTTGCGCATGTTCACGCAGCCGTGGGAGCCCGGCGGGGACCAGACGCTGCCGCTGATCGAGTGGAACGCCTGGCCGCCGTCGAAGAACTGGCTGTACGGCATGGCCACGTTGTAGAGCGTCGACCAGTGGTTGATGTTGCGGTGGTAGATCTTCTTCGCGCCGGTCCGGGTCTCGTACCCGTTGCGCCCGGTGCGCACCGGCACCGGGCCGTACTTCAGCTTCCGGCCGTCCTGGATCCAGCTGAGCTGCCGGGTCAGGTCGACGCAGGCGATGCGGCCCTTGTTCGTGGGGCACTTCCCGGCGGCGTTCGGGTTGCTGCCCGCGGCCTTCTGCTTGTTCATCAGGTCCATCACGCCCCAGGTCACGGGCCCGGCGTAGCCGATGTTGGGGTAGATGCCGTGCTTCGTCTGGAAGCTCCGTATCGCGGCGCAGTCCGCGGACGACTGCCGGCCGTCCACCGGCCGCCCGAGGAACTTCTCCACCTGCTTCTGGTGCGGACCGGCCTGTGTCGAACACGCCGCCGCCTGCGCCGGCGCACTGCCGAGGCCCACGGCCAGCGGCACGACCATGCCCGCCACGCCGAGCGCCGCCCCCACACGGCGCCGTACCGCTCCCACTGCTGATCTCATGTCGACCCTCCCCGGGTGAAGTCCTGACTGCTGAATTGGACAACGCAGGGCGCCCGCCGGTTGCGGTGGACTGTGTCGCAGAAACGTCACAAGGCCCCGGCGACCCGGCCACGCACGCGTCACCCCCTGCGCGCTCAGGCCTTGCTGGTAAGGGTCCGGAGCAGGGTGTCGAGATAACGGTGCTGACCGTCAACCCTTCGCCCGGGCCAGCACGGAACCCAGCAGCTCCACGTTTCCCGCCATCACTCGGTCCCCTCGGTCTCGTCGGCCTCGACGGCGTCCGTCGGGT